>JAKIYB010000138.1:0-9242 GCA_022708765.1 Armatimonadota bacterium
CCCGCCGATCGCCGCATTCGGTGTCATGATATTGGCCGGCGGCGCCAACTTGGTAAGGCCTACCGTCAGACTGTTGTCAGTAATGGCGATGGGAGAGAGCACCTCTACCGCGCCTCGCCGTGCATCATATGCCAGCGCTACCGCGGTTTCTCCCGCGCCGGTCGTGGCGGGAATCTGGAGCGCCATCAGGCCGGATTCAATGGACTGGCCGCCATTTTCCAGCGTGATGAGCGGGGTGAGTGGGCGCAGCAACGCGCCGAATGGGTGGCTGGTGATGGCGGTGCTCCGAATGGAAATGCTGGTGCCCGCCTGAAAGGCAAACGTGCCGACCGTCAGTCTTAGGCCGTTTAGGGCGTGGCCCGCCTGAGTTATCTGAATCGTTCCGCCGTCAGCGGAGATGCTGGCGTTTTGTACCAGCGTAGCGGACTGTCCAAGGGTGAGGAAATATGCGTCAGGTTTTTCGGAAGCCGACTGACCGCCGCCGCAACCAGATAAACCGAACAGGCAAAGCAACAACGCTAATCCGTAGAGCAGTATAGTGCGTGGGCGCATGCGATTTCCTCCCCAAAGCAGGCACGTCTCCTTCACCATACCCGTGAGAGAAGTGTGGGCATGTTCATGAATCAAGTCATCGTAGGTGTGGGGGACAGAGATTGCAGGTGAAGATAAACAGGAACCGCCCGCTTGCGCATGGGCATAGCGGGCGGTCAGCGTGAACACGTTGGCATGAAGCGGTTATCCGACCACAGCACGCACCTTCTCTAACTGCTCGCGAACGCGCGCGGGCGCCGTACCGCCAGAAGAGGTTTTGGCGGCGACCACCGCTTCCGGAGTTAGCAGCGGCGGCAAATCGTCCTCGATAAGGTCGGAGTACTGGCGGAGTTCCGTCAGCGAAAGGTCGGCCAACCCCTTGCCCTGGCTATCGGCATAACGTACGATCTCGCCAGAGACATGGTGGGCATCGCGGAAAGGCACTCCCTTCTCCGCCAGGTAATCGGCAATTTCCGTGGCGGCGCTCATTTCGCCGGCCAGCGCGGCCAACGTGCGGTCGCGACGGAAAACTATGCCGCGCATCATACCCGCGGCGATCCGCAGGCAGGCGAGGGTGGTGTCCAACGCGTCGAAGGCGGCTTCCTTGTCCTCCTGCAGATCTTTATTGTAAGCGAGCGGCAGGCCTTTTAACGTGGTGAGCAGGCCCAGCAGGTCACCGAAGACGCGCCCGGACTTTCCACGAATGAGCTCCGCGCCGTCGGGATTCTTCTTCTGCGGCATGATGCTGCTGCCGGTGCAGTAGCCTTCGGGCAGTTCGATCCAGGCAAACTCCTGACTTGCCCAGAGGATGATCTCTTCGCACAGCCGGGAGAGGTGCATCATCGTTAGGCTGCAAGCGGCAAGGAACTCCACCGCGAAGTCGCGGTCGGCGACGGCATCCAGGCTGTTTTCCAGTATACTTTCAAAACCGAGATCGCGGGCGACCATCTCGCGGTCAATAGGGAACTTCGTGCCCGCCAGCGCGGCGGCGCCCAGCGGCAGGCGGTTGATACGCACCCGGGCATCGGCCACGCGTTCGCGGTCACGCGCGAGCATCCACACGTAAGCCAGCAGGTGGTGCGCGGTAAGCACCGGCTGCGCGTGCTGCAGGTGAGTGAAGCCGGGCATAACCACATCCAGGTGCGCTTCGGCGCAGGCGAGCAGCGCGCGTTGGGTCTCTTGAAGCGCCGCATCAAGCTGATCGCAGCCATTGCGTAGATAGAGCCGGAAGTCGGTGGCCACCTGATCATTGCGGCTGCGCGCGGTGTGCAGTTTGCCCGCCAGCGGGCCCAGCGCCTCGCACAATGCTGCTTCCACCTTCGAGTGTATGTCTTCCTGATCGTCAATCTCCGGACCATTAGGCTCCCACGCCGCCAGCAACGCCTGCAAGCCGGCGATCAGGCCAGCGGATTCCTCTGCGGTGAGGATGCCCGTCGCTCCCAGCATCCGCGCATGTGCAACGCTGGCGGTGAGATCCTCCCGCCACATGCGCGCGTCAAAGGGCAGCGAAGCATGAAACTGATGCAATGCCGCATCCACCCCACCGGAGAAACGTCCCCCCCAGAGTTTGTTCGATTTGGGTATTCGTTCAGTCATGGATACATACACTCACTTTCGCAGCGCGGTACAGGATGAATTGGAAAGATATTCACTCCCGATGGAGGAAATACCTGCAAAAGCAGGGGGCGAGTCGCTCGACTCGCCCCGAACCTTTTTTGCGGAATCCGCATACCTGGCATCAGATGTCCAAGTATGTCACTTCTTTGGCGTAGTCCTCGATGAAGCGGCGGCGCGGGGCGACGGCGTCACCCATGAGGACGGTGAAGATTTCGTCGGCCTGCACGGCATCTTCCAACTCTACGCGTACCAGGCGGCGGGTCTTCGGATCCATGGCGGTTTCCGCCAGTTCGTCGGCGTCCATCTCACCCAGGCCTTTATAGCGCATCACCTGCACACCGCGTTTGGGCATGTCGGCGAGGATCGCTTCCAACTCCTGTTCGTTCATCGCATAGCGTATCTCCTTGCCGTGGCGCACGCCGAAGAGCGGCGGTTGGGCAATGTAGATATATCCGCCTTCAACCAGCGGCTGCATGTAGCGGAAGAAGAGCGTGAGCAGTAGAGTGCGAATGTGTGCCCCATCCACGTCAGCGTCCGTCATGATGATGATGCGGCTATAGCGGCGCTTTTCAAGGTTGAAGGTATCCGACCCGCCATTCTCACCGTCACTCTCGCCGCTTCCCCCACCGCTGATAATGCCGACACCGATAGCGCGGATCATGTCAGCGATTTCACTGTTGGAGAGGATGCGGTCCAGCCGCGCGCGTTCAACGTTCAGCACCACGCCGCGCAACGGCAGCACTGCTTGGAAGCGGCTGTTGCGCGCTTTCTTCGCGGAACCGCCCGCGGAGTCGCCCTCTACCAGGAAGAGTTCACACTCATCGGCATCCTTGCTGTGGCAGTCCGCCAGCTTGCCCGGCAGACCAGAGGAGGTTTCCAGCGCACTGGCGCGGGCGATCTCAACTGCTTTGCGCGCGGCGGCGCGGGCACGGGACGCGGTGAGCGCTTTCTCAATAATCTTACGAGCTACCGCTGGATGCTCTTCCAGGAAATCGGTCAGCGCCTCGCCCGCGATGGAGTTTACGATGCCGTCGAGTTCGATGTTGCGCAACCGTCCTTTGGTCTGCGCGTCGAACTGCGGCTGTGGCACTTTCACCGAGATCACCAGGGTTAAGCCTTCACGCACGTCATCCCCGGTGAAGTTCGGATCCTTTTCTTTAAGCAAGCCGTTTTTACGGGCGTAGGCGTTGAGCACGCGGGTGAGCGCGGTGCGGAAACCCGATACGTGCGTCCCGCCATCTACCGTATGGATATTGTTCGCATACGAAAAGACCGTTTCCTGATACCCATCGTTATACTGCAGCGCCAGTTCGACTTCGCAATCTTCGCGCGCGCGAGTAACATAGAGCGGCTTGTGGAGAGGATCTTTCAATGCATTGAGCTTCTCAACGAACGAAATAATACCGCCGGCGAAATGGAATGTCTCCTGCTGCCCGGTCAACTCGTTGTGGAAGATGATGGTGACGCCTTTATTGAGGTACGCCAGTTCACGCAAGCGGCCTACAATCGTTTCCGCATGAAAATGCATGCTGGCACCGAAAATTTCCGCGTCTGGTTTGAAGGTCACGGTGGTGCCGGTGCGGTTGGTCGTGCCAACGACTGCCACGTCCGTTACCACGAGACCGCGTTCGTAGCGCTGGCGATGTACTTGCCCGTTGAGATGCACCTCGGCAATTAAATATTCAGACAGCGCGTTCACACAGGAAACACCCACGCCGTGCAATCCGCCAGAGACTTTATATGCGCCGCCGCCAAACTTACCACCGGCGTTGAGCATCGTCATTACCACTGTGAGTGTAGAGATGCCTTCTTCCGGATGGATGCCCACCGGAATGCCCCGGCCATTGTCGGAAACGGACAGGACATCATCCGCGTGCAGCGTCACGACAATCTCGGTGCAGTATCCGGCCAACGCTTCGTCAATGGCATTGTCAATCACCTCATTGAAGAGGTGGTGATACCCCTTGAACTCGGTATCGCCAATATACATGCCCGGACGCAGACGCACGTGCTCAATGCCTTTGAGCACTTTAATATCTTGTTCAGTATATTGCTGTGAAGTCACGTCTACCAATCTACGTCGTCCTCCAGTCAAATAGCGGGGATTTCCGCGACTATTATAGCAAATTTTGCTTGCTGCGTCTATGAATTCAGGCAAACTGGCGTTTCCGCCGGCAATAATTGTGCCGCTAATACTGGGGGTGCCCCGGATAGCGAGGGGCTAGGGATTGTGTCGGGGTGGTGGAAGGCGATGTTAGAACTCCCGTCGCCACTGCAGGTTGAACTCGCGTTCGTTGTAATTGTCAATATTGGCGTTGAGCGAGAAGTAGCGCAGCGAGAAGGCATTGAAGGGACGTATGTCCGGCAGGCGGTAGTCGGTCCACATTTCCCAGGTTTGCGGTACGCTGAAGCCGGCGGTCATCCCCAGACGCAGGCCACCCCATCGAGTGTTGACGTATTCGCGCGTGATGAGCGTGGATTCGAGAGCATTGGTAGCAGGATCGAGTCCGACCTGGATGGTTTCCAGTCCCAGCTTCTCCGCCAACACGCGTGACGGGCCGCGCAGGAACCAGTCACCGGCGCTGTAGCGGATAGGCGCCCAGGGATCGTCGGGGTTGCGCCGTTCCAGTAGACTGACCAGCGTGGTGACACCTAGCAGACGGGAGTAGATTTCATCATTGGTCAACGGCGCCGCCCCGGATGGCGTAGAGAGCGTAGCGAAGGTGATGGGTAGCCGGCCACGGTCCGCTAACCGCGGATCATCAACCGTCAGGCCGCTGTATGCGCCCCGGTCTTCCTTCAGCAGATCACCTTCAATCTTCGCGCTGATGCGGTGGCCATCCACGTCGCCGGTCGCTTCCGCATATGTCATCAACTTCGGCTGGTCCTCTGGACCGCGCGGGAAAAGTGGGAAGCGCGCGTCAACGATCGCCGTTGAGAAGGTGAGCACGCCACCCGGCAACTCCACCTGCGAGCGATTAGGCTCCATCACCAGGTGGCCGACGACCACGGGATTCGTTAGTGTGCCTTCCACCCATCCTACAGTGCCGTGCACGGCCTTGTCTTGGGCGAAACTCAAACTCTGAAACGCACTTGACCAATAGCCGGTGTGCATTACATCCGTCGTGTTCAGTGGCGGTTTTAGCGGCTTGACCGAGGCGCTAAGGCCAAGATATTGCTGGTCGCCGGGGGCGAAGGGAAGCGGGCGCGCGTGCTTAACGATCGGCATCCGCGCCGACACCGAGCTACTGAACAGCGGATTATCCGGCTCCAAGGTAAAGAGATTGTCCGGCCCCATCCAGAGCGCGATATTCAATTTCGGGTTTAGGGGGATGCGCGGAAGGGAGACAGGTTCACCCTTTTCGATGCTGTAGTTGATACGTCCGTGTTCAAGATAGGCGACGCCTTCCAGCAGCGGTGTGTTTGCGTCACTGGCATCATTGCCCAGATGCAAGTAGCTGGTGACGGTTCCCTGGAAGGCTTTACGCCAGCCGACGGCCGTACGTAACACTTTCGCGTAAATATCGTAGTCTAGCTTGGCCGGAATCTCCTCAAGCGGGATAAGCGAACCGTCTCTGGAGAAAAGCTGCTGCAGATCCGCACGAATGGCTCCGCGCTCCCCGCCACGCACCACAAGAGCTCCTGGTGAAAAATTCGACGCTTGTTCCTGCTCACCAAAGAGGCTGAAAAGCCAACGGACAAGGACATTCGCTTTTTTGGGCTTGTCAGTGGTGTAGTCGGCGCGGGTGTAGATGCCGGAAAGGTCGCGCAGGTCAACGACGCTGATGATGCGCTCCCCCTGCTGTTCAGAATGGAGTGCCACGTCCATCACCACATCGCGCAATCGGTCGGGCAGCTCACGGTCGGTATCATCGAGCATCAACTCGTTAATGCGCGCGGTAAAGTGCCCCTCCTGCACGGCTAGCCGACGCAGTGAGCCGCCAACGGTGAGCGAGCCGTCCAGTGTGCCGGTGCCTTCCGGGAAGTCCGGCGCGTAGGCGTGGATCAGGTCCAATCCCTGTCGGGGGAGGCGCGCGTAGAGGAGCAGTGGCGCATCGAGCGGTACGTCCGGACTGAGCGGGCCTTTCCAGCGGAACGGCAGATAGCCAAACAGCTCCAGCGGTTCAAGCATACTGCCATTCGGGCCTGCAAACTGCAGCGTCGAGGCGCCGTCGGGGAATATCTGTCGGCCGGCAAAACGTACCGCTGTTTCGCCGTTGACAGGCGGCGCTTCCTCAGGCGAAACCCAACGCCCGACCCAAATGCCATCGTCATCGAGTGTGATGGAGGCTGACAGTGCTTTGAACGGCATGTCCTGATAGCGCATGTCCGCGATATCGAGGTAAGCGTCTACGTGGGGGTGGGCTGTCGTGGCGGAAATCGCGGCATCAATCGTCGCTTTGCCGGTAATCGCCTGCAGCGCGGGGATGCGTAGCCAGCCGCCGATCTCGCCGGGATTGATGTTTTGCGCGCTGAAACTCAGCTCCATGGGGCCGGGTGATACCTCGTGGCCATCTTTATCCTTCACCGGTAACGTGAGAGAGCCAGTGAGACTGGCGGTGGCGATGCGATCCGCGCCCCCGTGCAGTGAGAGCTTCTCAATGGTAATCAGGCGCGGCGCGGTGTCATACGTGATGGCTCCATCAACATCTGGCAGCGGATTTCCGCCCATTCGTAGGCCGCGCAGGGTTAGCGCCGCGCGCACGACCGGGCGCTGCACCGTACTCATCAGTCGCAGTGTAAGCGTCGCGGTGCCGCCGAAAGGGGTAGGGATGGCGCTGATTGCCTTGAGTGCGTCCGCGCGCCCGGGAATGTCGCAAAGGTTCCGCAGGACCGTCAATGCGTCGGCGCGCAGTTGGGCAAGGTCGGCGCCGATCTGCACGTTCGCGCGGGAGAGCGCGAAACGCATGTCAAGCTCCTGATCGCTTACCTGGAAGGTACTGTCGGCGGCCAGCGTCACCGCGTAGCCCGCGCTTGGGCCGCTACGCGCCAGCGCAAAGCGCGTCAGTGTGAGTGTTTCGCTGGCGCCGACATAACTGGCCGCGATGTGCCCATTGGTAAATGGCACCCCGGCGATATTCACAATGTCAATAGTGTGCGCCGTCGCGTCTACCCGCAGAGTGCGCCGCAGTGCCTGCTCCGGCGCTTCCTTCTCACGGGGCGTCAATGATGCGCGCACTGTCGCCGTCACTGCCAGCGCTCCGTCGGCATCGAACGGCAGGCACACATCACCGTCAGTGAAGCTGACGGGCGTAAACGGCACTTTGCTGGTGGTGATAGGTGACACCAGGCTATCAATTACCACTTTAGGCGCACTAATGCTCAATGCGAGTTGCTCGTTGACCGGTGTGGTGGGATCGAGAGAAAGAGCGCCGGAGATGGTGATAGGATTACCTTGATAACTTAACACGGCGTTCGCCAGAGTCAACGTCTTACCCTGAAGCGTGAAGGGGATCTCCGCGCTGTCAAATTCCATCGCAGTGTCGCTGAAGGTGAAAGTAGGGCGCGACAAGACCAAACGACCTGAACCGCGTAGATTAGCAGGGGCATTTTCAATGTCAACTTTACCTTCGACGAAGCCGTCAAGCGGGACATCCAGGCCGATAGTCTTCAGCAACGCGGCCAGTGAGGTGCGCGGCAGCGTTGCTCTGCCGGAAAGCGCCCAGTGGTCGGCGCCGCGTGCGCTGACTGTCGCGTCCAGGTCTACACGGCTGCCGCCGGCCAGCACGCGCAGGTTCGATACCATCACATCCGATTTTTCACCAAGCGCAGCCTTGACAGAACCAGTGATGTCGGTGAATGGCTTGGCGGCGATGGTGCCTTTCACCGCGTGAAAATCACCGGTGAAAATGGGATGGGTAAGGGTGCCGGTGAGCGTGCCGGTTGCGAAACCTGTGCCAGTCACATCCTTTTGCCCGACCAGCGCGGCGACGGCACCGAGTTTGACTTCGGAAGCTCGCACGGTGAAGTCAAGATTGTTCCGTTCGTCCAGGTTTCCTCGCAGGTCAATAGCACCGAGTGGTGTTTTGGCAGCAAGACGGTCAACCTGAATATACGAGGTGTTCCTCATAACCTGAATCCGCAGGCTGGCAGTAATCTCGCTCTCGGGGTAGGCGCCGAAAATCACCTTTCCCCGCGGTTGGGTGACGATATCGAGCTTGTCTGTGCCGGTAAGCTTTGCTGAAAGCGGGCCAGAGAGACGACCAGTGATATCATGCGGTGAGAAGGCGTCATTTTTTTCTGGCGGAGGAATGAAAGTTGTCATTACGGTGCGCGCGTCAATGTCACACACGTCGCCGGTGAACAGGAAGTGTGGTGTTTTACCCGCGGTAGCCCAGGCGTTGCCGGTAAAAACACCACCAAAGCCACGACCCGTGAGATTCGTCAGAGTGAGGCTGTTGCCAGTGAAGCGAATGTCGCCCCGGAGGTCGCTAACAGCCAGTTTATCCAGCGCGACGGAGAGTCCGGCCGCGTGTCCGACGACCGTCACATCCGGCAGCGTGCCGGAAAGCTGTGCCCATCCAGTGACGACGCCGCTCCAGTTGGCGTCTATCTCGGAAAGGCCGGGAATGACGCACGCCAGTTGCGCCATGGCCGCCCCTTCGGTACGCGCTTGGATGGCGACAGTGGCGAATTCCGGTCCGGATAGCTCGCCATCCGCCATTACGGGCACCCCACCTATCCGGCCTTCCACACCGATGAGTTCGATGGCATCGTTCGCCAGCGCGAGTTGCCCTCGCGCGATGTGGAAGGGCAACACACGCTCCAGCCGCGCTGTGCCGCGCACGTCATGCAGGTCGGCTAATCCGGTAAGGGTCAGTGATAGCGGTTGCCCGGGATGAAAGGCGGCAGCCACCTGCCAGCGTCCATCCACCATACCGCTGTCTATGTGGAGCTGATGCAGGAATCGTGCGGGGAGGTGTTCACGAAGCAGCGCCAAGTTGAAGCCCTGGTGCAACACGGTGCCCTGCGCGCGCAGATGGGCCAGGTCTACACTGCCGGTCACCTCCAACCGCTCAACATGGCCGCTACGCGGGGTGGCGCGGAAGGTGAAGGGCAGGTATGCGGTGCTGGCGCGGGTGGTACGAATTTCG
>JAKIYB010000138.1:9252-9520 GCA_022708765.1 Armatimonadota bacterium
CCGCCGTGAAGGCGCAACGCGCCGCGAAAGACATCTTTCGAAGGCTTACTCGGCCGTTCGAGGAAGTCGTGAAAATTCCACTGTCCCACAGCGTCGCGCGTCAAGCGGGCATACGGTCGTGCGATGTCTACCGCGCTGATGGCGTTCAGCGGCAAAAAGGGCAAGCGGAACATGCGCCGTGGGTCGAAGCGGATATCCACGCGGCGGGCAGCAGCGAAGCGTTGCTTCCCATCCGGCTCCTTCACCTCTAGCCCGATGACAGTGAGGC
>JAKIYB010000139.1 GCA_022708765.1 Armatimonadota bacterium
GGACTGGACCTCCGGCACCCCCTGCCGTATTAAAGACCTGTGGGGGCTATCGGAGTCGCAGGAGACGGTGAGCGTCTCCCCGGCGATGTTCGAGGAGTTCGTCTTCCCCTACCAGGCGCCGGTCATCTCCCGCTTCGGCTTCGCCTGTTACGGCTGCTGCGAGCCGGTGGACCAGCGCTGGCACATCATCAAGCGTTTACCAAACCTGCGCCGCGTCTCCATCTCTCCGTGGTCGAATATCGTCGTGATGGCGGAGAACCTGGGCGGCAACTACGTCTTCAGCCGCAAACCGAATCCGGCCTATATCAGCAGCAGTTGGGAGGAAGACGTCATCCGCCGCGACCTGCGCGAGACGCTGGTAGAGACGAAAGCTCACGGCTGCAATGTGGAGCTGGTAATGAAGGACGTGCATACCCTGTGCGGCGAACCGGACCGGCTGGGCCGTTGGTCGCAACTCGCGCGGGAGGTGATTGACGAGGTTTACGGCTGATCGGGCGTCATTCGCCATCCTGCCGGGCATAATGGCGTTGAGATGGTTCGTGCGCAATGCTATTGCATCGAGGATGCGCCATGAATAAACCAAAAGGGCAGACTCCCCTGCCGACCGGCGAAGTGCCGCTCACTGAAGAATTTTTATACCGGGCTACCGTGGATGAGTTGAACCGGGCAAACCTGGAGGGCCGCACGACACTGCATCGCGCGGTGATTCAGGGAGCGGTCGGGCTGGTGGACGTGCTGCTGAAGCGCCACGTGGCGGTGAACGTCGGTGACAACAGCGGGACGACTCCGCTGCACGAGGCGGTGGCCGGCGAACACCTGGACATCATCGCGCGACTGCTGGAAGCCGGCGCCGAGGTGAACCAGGGTGACGGCGCGCGCCGCACCCCGCTCTTTTACGCCGTGAAGTACGGCTATACCGACATCATCGAGATGCTGCTGGAGCGGCACGCGGACGTGAATGCCCGCGACGTGATGGACAGCACCCCGCTGCACGAAGCGGTGGAATCGAACCAGTTTTCCGCGCTGAACGCGCTGTTGCGCGGCCGTCCTGACCCCACCCTCACCGCGCGTGACGGCTGCACGCCGCTGGAGATGGCGCAGAATCTGGGCCGCAAGGCGATGGCGGACGTCCTGCAGCGCTACCTGGCCGCGTATCATCCCGTGGAAAAGCCAGCCGCGCCACCCGAGCACGAACTGGCGATTCCCGAAATATACACGCCTCCCGAGACCGGCGATGCGGCGCGCCTGCACGAGGAACTGGAGACCGAGCGCCTGCGCGCCGAGTTGGATGCCGCGCATCAGGAGCTGGCCGCTTTGCGCGCCCGGCCAGCCGCCGTGCCCGCGCCCACCTTCGAGGCGCTGTGCGACGCCGTGCCCGGCAGCGTCTACGTGCTGCGGCCGGACGGCGCGTTCCTCTACGTTTCCGCCGGCGCGTTGCGCAAACTGGGGGTCGCGCGCGAGGCGCTGCTGGGGCAGCGCTGGTCCGCGCCACCCTTCCCCGCGCAGGCTGCCGAACTCTTCGACCACCGACGCGAAGAGGTGCTGGCCAGCGGTCAGCCGGCGCGCGGCACACTGCACCTGCAGGCCGGCGGCGTCACCTACAGTTATCGCTACATCGTCGCGCCCATCCGCGAGGGCGAGACAATCACGGCGGTGATGGTGGTGCTCCTCGACGATCAGGGGAAAGGCGAGTTGGAAGAGCGCCTCACCCGCGCGCACTACGCCCTGCACGAGGCGGAAATGAAGCTCAGCCGCGAGCGTGCCGCGCGGGAAGCGCTGGAGCGCGAGCGGGGGCAGCGGGAAGCGTGAACGCGCGGCGCGCAACTCCGCGATGCTGGAGAGGAACATCCCACTTCAAAGATCCGCCAGCCGTTACCGCGGCATCCACCCTTTCAGCGTTTTCGCGAAGGAATGGCTGGTCAGGTCCAGGTGCAGCGGGGTGATGGAAATTTTGCCCTGCATGATGGCTTCGCCGTCGCTGCCGGTGCCCTCAATATCCTCGATGATCTCGCCGCCGAGCCAGTAGTAATCCCGGCCGCGCGGGTCCTGCCGGCGCTCCACTCGGCCTTCATAGCGGCGCTTGCCCTGGCGGGTAACCTCTACGCCGAGGATTTCCTCTTCCGGCAGGTTCGGCACGTTCACGTTGAGCAGGATATCGCGGGGCAGGCCTTTCGCCAGTACCTGCCCGGTCAGGCGGGCGGTGAAGCGCGCGGCGGGGCGATAGTCGGGTTTCTCGTAATCCGCCACCGAGACGGCAATAGCCGGTTTGCCGCAAATGGCGCCCTCCATCGCCGCGGAAACGGTGCCGGAATAAGTCAGATCCTCGCCCAGGTTCGGTCCCAGGTTGATGCCGGACACCACCACGTCACACCGCCCGTTCATGATGGCGAAGATGCCCAGCACCACGCAGTCGCTGGGGGTGCCGTTCACCGCGTAGCCGTCACCGCCCCAGGGGATACGCACCGTCTCGATGCGCAGCGGCTTGTGCAGGGTGATGGCGTGACCGCTGGCGCTGCGCGGGCGTTCCGGCGCCACCACCGTCACTTCGCCGATCTCGGCCAGCGCGTCGCGCAGCGCGGCCAATCCTTCGGCATAAATGCCATCGTCATTCGTTACCAGGATTTGCGGGCGGGTTGTCATCATAGCGTCTCTATTCTTCCGGGCGGATGGAGGGTTTCCCTGCTAACTATTGTGACCCCTTCCCCCGGTCAGGTGATTGCACGGCGGCCCCAATTCGCCGTACAATTTATCCATGCCATTCATGCATCTCTCGCGCGGCGTTGCCGGCTGCGAGTTGGCCAATCGGTATCGCGGCGTCGCGGTGATTGTGGACGCGTTGCGGGCGAGCACCACGCTGGCGGCGCTCTTTGATCACGGGGCGGCGCGCGTGCTGGTGACCGCCGCACTGGACGACGCCTGCGCGCTGAACGTGGACATGCCGGACACCGTGCTGGTGGGCGAGCGCAACTGCCTGCCACCGGCGGGCTTTCATCTGGGGAACAGCCCGCGGGAGGTGCTTGCCGGCCCGCGGCTGGATGGCCGCACCGTTGTCTTCACCTCCAGTAACGGCGCCCAGCGCCTCACCGCCTGCGGCGGCGCCCGTCATATCCTGGTGGGCACGGTGGCCAACACCGCCGCCGTCGCGGCCCGCGCGCGCGCGCTGGCTGAAGCGGAGGACTGCGACATCGTCTTCGTCGGCGCGGGTAAATACCCGGACGAAACGTATATCGCGCCGGAAGACGAAGCCGCCGCCGCCTACCTCGCCGCCGCCGCCGGCCTGTCCATCGCCGATCCGTCGCGGGAGGAGTTCGCCTACTGGCAGCGGGAAATCGCCGCCCGCGGCCTCGAGCATATCTTCACGCATTCGCCACACGCGGTGTTTCTCGTGCGACATCAGCTTGCGGCGGATATCACCTTCTGTGCGACCCCCGACCTGCTGCGCGCAGTGCCCGAAGTCACGGGCTATGTCGAGCTGGCCGGTGGAGGCGCCGGCGTGGAGTTGCGGGCCGGAAGCTGACTTGCCGTATTAGACAAAACGCCAACCTGATTTACCCGTGAGGAGTACCGATGACAACCGAACGCATTCCCGTCCTGCTCGATACCGATATCGGCACCGACATTGACGACGCCGTGTGCCTGGCCTACCTGCTGCGGCAGACGCGCTGCGAACTGGTCGGTATCACCACCGTCACCGGGGAGCCGGAGAAGCGGGCGATGCTCGCCGACGCCGTCTGCCGGGCGGCGGGGCGCGAGGACATCCCCATTCACAGCGGGGTGGCAACGCCGATGCTGACCGAGTCCATCCAGTCTACCGCGTCGCAGGCGGCGGTGCTCGATCGCTTCCCCCACCGCACGGATTTTGCTCCAAACACCGCCGTGGAGTTCCTGCGCCGGACGATTCGCAGCCGGCCAGGCGAAATTACGCTGCTCGCGGTCGGGCCGCTGACGAATATCGGCCTGCTCTTCGCCGGCGACCCGGAGATTCCGCGCCTGCTGAAGGGGCTGGTGCTGATGTGCGGGCTGTTCAATCCACGCACCAGTTACGGCAATGTCCGCGAGTGGAATGCCTTCGGCGACCCGTATGCCACCGCCATCGTTTACCGCGCGCCGATACGGCCGCACGTCTCCTTCGGGCTGGACGTCACCACCCGCTGCACCATGCCGAGGTGTGGTTTTCCCATGCCGGTTTCATCACCTTCCACGACCCCCTCGCCGCCGCCGGCATCTTCCAGCCGGAGCTCTGCGGCTACCAGGATGGCACGGTGGAAGTGGAACTGCTGAGCCAGCGCGCGCCGGGCATCACCTACTGGACGCCGGACACCGAAGAGAAACCGCACCGCGTGGCGATGGAGGTGAACGTGGAGGGGTTCTTCACGGAATATTTCCGCGTGACGACCGGATAGAGAAACCTCGCGTTATAGCCCGTTTGGCGCCTGCTGCGCCCGGATGACCGCTTCCGCGATGGGCGCGGCGGCGGCGCCGCCGTGGCCGCCGTGCTCCACCAGCACGGCGACGGCGATGGTGGGGGCGTCAGCGGGGGCGTAGCCGATGAACCAGGCGTGATCGGCGCCGGGGTTTTGCGCGGTGCCGGTTTTTCCGGCGATGCGTAGCGCCGGGTCGAGGCTGCGCGCGGTGCCTTCGCCGTGGGTGACGGCGCGCAGGCCGCGTGCGATGACGCGCAACGTTCCCGGCTTCAGACCGATGGATTCGGGCGGGGTGATGGGAATGATTTCGTTGCCCATCTGCTGTACCAGTCGCGGTGTCACCAGCTTGCCGCCGTTGGCGATGGCGGCGACGACGCGCGCGCCTTGCAGCGGGGTGATGGTGAGAAAGGACTGGCCCATGCCGGTCTGCAGCGTATCACCGAGCTGCCAGCGCCGCCCCGTCTCTTTCGCCCAGGCGGTGTCCGGCACCAGTCCGCGTCGCTCCGGCAGCACTTCCAGTCCGGTACGCTCGCCCAGCCCGAAGCGGCGGGCCATCTTCGCCAGGCTGGTGATGCCCACGTCCTCTGCCATGTGCATAAAGGCGACATTGCAGGACTGGGCGATGGATTCGGTAAGACCGAGCGTGCCGTGCCCGGCGCGCTTCCAGCAATGGATTTTATGGTAGACGCCGGGGCAGTAGAAATAGCTGCCGGCATCGGCTTTGCCTGTCTCCAGCGCGGCGGCGGCGGTGACAATCTTGAAGACCGAGCCCGGCGGATACCGTTCCAGTCCGCGATTCACCAGCGCGTGACTGCGCTGCAGCCATGCCCACGACTCCGGTGACAACCGGCCCGACATGGTGTTGGGATCATAGGCGGGGGCGCTGGCGAGTGCCAGGATATCCCCGGTGTTGGGCTCCAGCGCCACCACGGCGCCTTCGTGCCCCGCCAATGCGTTTTCCGCGGCGGCTTGCAGCGCGGCGTTGAGAGTGAGAACCACCGTCTGCCCCTCGCGCGGCGTAATCTGCCGCACGCTGCGCAACACGCTGCCGCGGGCATCCACCTCGACCTCTTCGCGGCCGTCCTGCCCGCGCAGCGTCGCCTCGAAAGTTTTCTCCAGCCCGCTTTTCCCGATGCGGTCGCCCTGGCGGTAACCTTCTTCGCTCCGCGCCGCCAGTTCCCCGGCGTCAATCTCGCGCACGTAGCCCAGCGCGTGTACCGCCAGCGCGCCGCGCGGGTAGCTGCGCACGGGCTCAGCGCGCAGGTATATCCCGGGCAGGAAGGCGCGCTCTTCCTCCACCCGCGTCACCTGTGCCATTGTCAGGTTGCTCACGAGGCGCAGCGGCAGGTAGCTGGGCAGCCGCCGGTGTTCGCCCACCGCCGCCGTCGCCGTCTTCAGGTCGGGAAAGATGCCGATGGCGATCAGCCGCGCCAGCAGATCGTCCCACTGTTTGCGCGCCACTTCGCCGGAAACCAGCCAGACCGCCATCGCCGGAGTATTCGTCGCCAGCACCGCGCCGGTGCGATCGAGGATTAACCCGCGTGGCGCTGGCGAGCGCACCCAGCGCAGGTGATTGCGCACCGAGGCGTACCGCAACTCGCCCCCGCGCAGCAGTTGCAGGTAGACCAGTTTCCCGGCGAACGCCAGGAACGCGGCCAGCAGCACGATGCGCAGCAGTAAGAGGCGGCGGGCTAACATGAACTGATTCGCATTTCCTTTCTCGAGGCTCGATGCATCCGTCGGTGCGCTATAGTGATCTTTCTATCCGACCGTTTCCTGTGTATCCACCTGCCGGCAGCGCCGGCGGAGCGTACCGGCGTAGCAGCGTAGCGACTATTCGGCGCACAGTCAGTTTACCGGCACTCCACCAGGGAAGGCAACTGCAGGCTGGCGCTCTGCTGTCCTGGCGTTGCATGCGAGTGCAACACGTTCCCTTGAATGGTCCAAGCGTGCGCGATCTCGACGCGTCTGGCCTCGCTCCCCTGCTGCAGGCGCACAGCATACGTATCATGCTTGTCAGCATAGATGAGAATGACCGCATCCTCGATCCACTGCAGAAAATGCACGCGACAGCCGAAATACGGGTTATAGGTTTCGATTTCCCAGAGGAGCAGTGAGCCGATTCCATCCCGCGCTTTGAGGTAGTAGTTATCGCAGGTGATACTCCCGCGCTCCTTCTCGCGCCACTCAACCCAGGCAACGCGCCGATGCTCATCATCAATTGTGTGGTTCAGAATCTGCCACACGTATCCCTCGTCGTCAACATACGGTTCATCGGCCGCGACACAGGCGTTCAGCATCGCGATAACGTCGTCATACGCGGGCTTCAAGTCCAGCGAAGACTCGGTAAAAAAGCCGAGCCGGTGCTCTGACGGCATATCGGCGAAGAGGCTGTCGGTGCAATCATCAATTATGCGATCATTCGGGTCCATGTCGTCTGCCTTGCGTCAGAAGTCTCCGAGAACACGAGCAAGGGCGCATGCCAGGGCGAGGAAATGCCGACGGAGCGTACTCATTCGATAGCACAGTGGCTTACTCTATCCATGCGGCTATTCGTATTCCCGTTTTATCGAGCGATCAAGTTCACTGTGCGCACCCCACGAGGCACGGTCAGAGCCCACCCATCAACGGACTGATCCAATCGCATGCCCGGCTGCGTTGTTGCCAGTACCCAATTGCCCGGAGCGGTTACTAGTATCTTACCTCCGGGGAAGGGGTGCGCGACAGTCAAGCCTGGCGGCTGGATCGTTGCCGGCAGTTCCACGAGCAGTGCCTGTTCCTTCACGCGCAGGCTGGCCGGGAATTCGGCAGCAAGGCCGAAAGCCTGATAGCGCACCGTGCCTTTGGCCCCCAGCGAGAGCACCAGGCCGGTATTCCGGTCCTGTACCGAAGCCGCCGTTCCCGTGAAGCGCGCGCCTTCGCCCGACGCGGTGGCTTCCAGCGCGGAGAGGAAGCCGTAGTCCGCGCCGAAGTCGCCGCTCACCTTGATGATTGTCCCGTCCCCAAGTGTGCTGAAGGTTGGAGCGGGGGCGTTCCGCTTGCGCGGAAAAAAGGCCACATAGTACGTGCCGTCGCCGGGCAACTGCAGGTGCAGCAGATCCTGGTACTCGGGCTGCTGGAGCTTATTGGTCGTGGTGACGATCATATCCGTGCCCCAGCGCAGCGTGTGGCGCGGCGTGTTGGACGGCGCGGCGATGTAGTATTCCACATCCACGCCCAACTGGCCGATCGCCGTAAAGCGATCTCCGTGCAACTCGCGGGCAGGGAGGATCTTGTCACCCGGCTTATTCGCCAGCACGGCGGCGACATCCTTGACTTGCTCAGGCGTATCCAGCGTTTCCGACACCGTCCACATCTGCCACATGGTCGGCTGCCCACCCTTCACGCTGTCGCGGATGAGCAGATACGTCGTATTCGCCGGGTCGTCATCTTTGAGGAAGAGTGTCTGGCGTCTCCAGTCCACCGGCGGCTTGCCATTCGCCGGCATCGCCGGCCACTCCGGCAGCGTCGTCGCCCAGTAATTGAACAGCCGGCGCGGGAAATGCTTCGCCACATCTACGGCGGCGTAATCCTGACGCGACAGCGCCGAAAAGGCGCTCACATTGGCCAATCCCCCGTGCTCCCCGAAACGCGCCGTCTGTCCCTGTGGCCAACCCCACGGATTGGCATCCGTGGCCATTCCGTGATACCCGTAAACCGCCGAGCGCTCCTCCATCGTCCCCAGGCCGCGCGCCAGGTCCACCTGGCAGGTCAGGAACCCTTCCTGATACCCGTAACTGCCTGCCCAGGAACCAGCCACCGGCACACCGTAGGCGAAGATATTGGGAAAACTTCCCGTGTGAGTGGTGTAGAGGGTCGCGTAATGGTCGCCGGAATACAGTAGCACCTGGTGCTCGTCCGGCGTGCCCAGCCCATGGCGCAGCATCGCGCCGTAATAAGGAAAGACCTCCGATGGCCAGTCAGGCGTCTTTGCCGGCAGCGTGGTGTCGCACGCTACATAGGCGAAGCCGCCGAGATAGCTCAACGCACCTGGCCCGGCCCCTTCTTCCAGCCAGGACCATTGCAGATCGGCCGCCAGCGCCGGGTTGCGCTGGCGCATTAAGCGGGCCATAATGCCGCAAGTGCTCCCCGGCCCGCCGATGCAGTCGCGCCCCATGGCTGGATAATACCGCCGGTTGGCGGTTGCGCCCAAGCCCCCGCGCGGGCGTGGGTCACGGGGCGTACTCATCTTCGCCCAGTTCAGCACCATGCGCTGCACCCGCGGGTCGTTCACATAGTCACGCAGCCCGCTGTTGGTAGAGGCAATCGCAAACGCCAGAATCATGTCAATGCTGGCGCGCCCGTGCCCACCCATGGATTCCGGCCATTCGCCAGCCGGCCCTACCATGGAGGTCAGGAAGTATTCCACGATGCGCTCGGCTTTCCGGTACCACGTTTTGGACATCGGATGGTCGGGGATAACGCAGGCGGTGATGCCGCGGGAGATCTCCCAGGTAACCGTCATGTTCTGGTTGCCGGAGGCGTAGCCGCGCTCCGCTGACCAGACCGCCGGATCGGCCAGCCGGTAGGCGTAATAAGCCATCTGCGCGCGCAGTACCTTGCGCTCCGCCGCCGGGATCCATGGGCTGTCAATGGTCCCGTCATAAAGGATGGGGGTGGGCACACCGACCAGGCCGAACTGCATGGACCACAGTTCATAGTTCAGTGCCTGGCGCAGCCGCGCCAACAGTTGGGTCTTTTCCGCCACCTCGGTGGAGCCGCCGCTGAGCAGGTAGGCGCCCAGCGCGAAATTCGTCGTCCAATTCGGCATGTATGCCCGGTCAATATCCTCCGCGGATCGTGCGCTACCGTGTTTCAGCAGTTCGTCAATGACCGCGGGGTCCGTCTTTTGCTGCTTCCAGCGCGTCTCTAACTCCGCCCGCGTTACGAACAGGCGCGGATGCTTTTTCCCGTCACTGGGCCAGTCCAGCACAAAGTCCTTCACCTCGTCCAGCCGATAGCCCACGGTCGGTCGCGTGTCCGGTGGGAACGTACTCTCCTGTTTGTAGAAATTAAACTGGTACAGTC
>JAKIYB010000013.1 GCA_022708765.1 Armatimonadota bacterium
GCGGGCGATAACCAGCGGTTCGCACCCGTCAATCACCGCGCGATAGACGAAGAAATCGCGCTGGCCGCCGTTCGAGCCAGGACCGAGTACCAGCAGGCTATGCTCGCGCACCGCCGCCTCGCCGCCCAGCGCCAGCGTGCGCACCGCGCCATCCTCCACCACCTCGGCGCCGTCGTAAACGGTGCGGAGATTCTCCATACTCACTTCCGCGAGCGACAGGCTCAGCCGCCAGCGCTCCCGCTGCTTGAAAAGCTTCACCGCGCCCGCTTCCTGCTCCACCTCGGCTTCACTCAGCGCCACGTCGTGCGCCAGCTTCACCGGGGCATCGGTGAAGCCCACCGGCCGGCCGTCAATGAAGACCGCGCGGGCGCCCCCCTGCAGCAGGTGGCCCGGCGTGGTCGCCGCCGGCGCGTCCAGCACATAGACGCCTTTTCCCAGCGTGACCCATGTTTCGCCGTTATCGCTTACGCCCAGGTCCGCCGGCCCTGCCGACACGCCCGCCGGCACCGTCACCGCCAACTCCGTCGCCGAGACGACGCTCACCGCCGCCGCCACGCCCCCAATACGCGCCTGCGACTCCGCCAGGAAGCCGCTCCCGCGCACCGTCACCACCTCGCCGGCCACCCCGGCCAACGGAAAGACACTCGTAATCGTTGCCATTCGTTCCTCCTTTGAATTTTGGACGGGCGAGCGTCCTCGCGAGCCGACTCCGGGTGGAAGTCTTATCCGTCGTTCACGACATGCCATCATCTCCATCCGGAGTCGACTCGCCCGCCCGACATTACTTCATCACGCCGCCCGTACCACCAGCATAAACCCGCACTCCGCCACCCTGCCCGGACCGCCGCCGTCCGGCTGCGAGCGCCCCGCCGGCGCCGGCGTCATCCGCCCCGCCGCCAGGTAGCACCACCAGTCCTCGTCCAGCGGAAAATTCTCCCGGCCGTGCAGCCGATCAAAAATCGCTTCCGCGCCTTCCAGCGCCTCCCGCGCGGTCTCCGCTCGCACGGCGCAGCGTAACCGCACCCGGCGCACCGGGCGCGACAGCTCCGCCTCGCCGCCCTCCAGGTACAGCGCCGTCACTCCGACGGGCCGCGATGGCCGCTCCTGCAGGAACAGGTCCACGCCCAACTCCCCGAACTCCTGCGCGCCGAACCACGCGCCAATCGCCTCCAATAACGTCATCGCATCCTCCCATCACACACACCATAATTTCACTGGAGGGCGAGACTCCGTCGAGCCGCGTGCGTCGGGGCTGGTTACGAATCCTCACAGACGATTGTGCGTAGACTCCGCTCGTTACGTATATGGAGATGCAATCCCAATCCCTACGCACGCGGCTCGACGGAGTCTCGCCCTCCAGTGACGTCATGTGCATAACCTCCTACTCCACCACCGCCCGCAGCCCCACCGACACGCCGGCCACGTCCACGATCCACTCGATGGCCCGCACGCGCAGGTAATCGCCATCATACAGGAGCCGGTCACCGGGGGCGATGCTCTCATCCGGCTCCAGCCATACTTCGCCGGGATAGCGCGCTTCCGTATCGCCCTCCAGCGCCGCCTGCAGCCGCTTGCGCCGCACCCGGCAGCGAATCTCCCGCCCGGTATCCAGCACGTCCTCGCCGAAGGCATTAACCCCCGTGCGGCGATGCAGCATGGCGGTGTCCGTCAGATACGCCCGCAATTCCGCCATCTCACGCCTCCTCGCCGTCCGTCACCAGCGCGCCACCCCGGCGCACCCAACCCGTCAGCAACATGCGCGCGTCCGGCGAGAGCAATTCATCCGTCGCCGGCGGCGAATATGCCTCCCGCGCGCCGTCAATCTCAGCCGTGGTCACGCCCGCCGCGCGCAGCCGCCGCCGATGCACCAGCTCCGGCCGCAGCCATGCCAGCGCCTCCTCGCACTGCGCGTCTTTGATGACCCGCGGCACCGCGCCCTCTTCCGCGCCCGGCGCCCCCGCGCGCGGCCAGCCCAGCGCCTGCGTCGCCGTGGCGCGCGCCCCATGCCAGCGCAGCCGCTCCAGCATCCGCGCCGCCATCAGCAGCGCTCGCTCCTTCGTCATCCCGTCCGCCGCCGCCCACGGGCTGGCATCCGGCCGCTCCGCGAAATACGCCTCCGCTTCCGCCAGCGTCACAAAGCTGTTAGCCGTCGCGCCGCCTACCTCCGCGTCAATCATCCCGTTCCTCCTCTCCACTCGTGCTCGTACTCGTAACTCGAAAGCCCATCGTCCGACACCCCGCCTCAAACACACCACCAACACAAAAAGGCGGGCCCACGCTCGCGCGTGAACCCGCCTGGTGACGCTCCACCTCAACGGCGGGGGCTCCTCACCCCCTCATCTCGGCGCTACTATAGCAGAGGAACGCATGTTTGTCAAGGGGTATTGCGAAAATATGTTTTCAACACTTTCGCTTCGCCATCCCATTGACAACCGCTCGCCCGCCGCCTACAATGAAGCATAATTCATCCGCATGAACGTCCCCCGAATTGAAAGGAGCCCGTGATGCGTGGAATCGTCTGTAGCGCCCTGCTGGCGCTGTTGCTGGGTCTGGCGCTGGCGCAGAACCCGCCGGCGGAGAAGAAAGCACTGTATACCCTCACCGATTTCGGTCCGACGGCTACCGCGGCGCAGGTGAAGGCGGCGTACGAGGCGGCGGTGGCGCAGTTGGGGAAAACCGGCGGCTTGCTCATCATCCCCACCGAATTCGCCAGACAACTCGCCATTGAGAACACCGCGCAGATTTCGCCGCGCACGCCCGCTCCGCCGGCGGAGACGAAAAACTGGCAGCGTTCCGGGCCGGGTATCACCATCCTGGAGGTGAACGAAAACGGCACGGTCATCAAGGTACCGCAGGCACAGGGATTGACCATCGAGCGCACGCTGCGCATGCCGCTCGGTGAAAGCCTCCCGCACTGGAGCACTGACTTCGCGCTCACGATCAACAATACCCTCATCCATGGCTCCAACAGTTACCTGGACTGGATTCCCGAGCCGGTGAAAGCGGGCAAGGACGCGAAGTTCTACGTGAAGACGATCCGCGGCTTGCGCGTGGGCATGTTCATCAACCTGCACGGCGGCCCCGGCTATGGCGGCAAGGTGACGCGCGGCTGCGTGAAGAGCATCAACTACGACGCCGAAAAGACGCTGTGGTACTTCACCGCCGACACCAGCATTGACCATACAGCCGGCGCCATCGTGCATAACAAGAACAACGCCGGCGTGCTCTACATGGGGCAGGATGCCCATACCGATGAGCAGACGTATGATATGCTGCTCTGGCGCAAGCAGTACGCGCTGGGCGATACCTACATGTTCTTCGGCTGGTATGACTACATGAGCAATATCCACTCGGCGGCGGGCGATGAAAACGGCAACATCTTCGCCGGCTATTCGCACAGCAAGGATAACTGCTTCACCGGCACGGTGGACGGCGTGGACTGGACGGCGAATACGCTGAAGTTCGCCAACGGCGCGCAGAACGTGGATACCCTCGGCCAATCCCGTCCCCTCATCAACATGAACAAAGCCAAGTGGATCACCGCCGGCAAGGTGATGGTGGTACCCGCCGAGCACTACTGGGATCTGATTGATACCGGCAAGTATCCCTTCAACGGGAAAACCTATCCGACGACGCTGTGGAAAGATCCGAAAACGGGCGTCACCGGCCTGCGCATGGGCGGCCTTATTCGCGGCGACAAAGATTGCCCGTGGGACCAGAGCGTGGTGGGCCGCTGGCTGGGCATCACCGAGCCGACCGAGCTCACCCCCGAGAGCAAGAAGGTCCGCTGGTACCAGATCCTCTCCTGCACGGTGAATCCCGATGGCACGAAGGACCTGACCATCGAACGCTTCTGGTGGGGTGCAAAGGAGATGGGCAGCCCCACGCTCTATCGCCAGGATAACGGTACCTGGGATGGGCACGTTCGCCCGCTCAGCTATGCCATTGCCCCTGGCTCCTACGTGACGGACGTCTCCAAAGCCGTGCCGACTGATGATTATCGCGGCCAACAACTCCTGGGGATGACGCCATACGGGGATATGCACACACGGTTCGACTTCGAAAAAGGCGATGCCATCGAGCAGGCCATCGGCCCTGATCCCTTCAAGCCCACGCCCTTCCGCATGTGGATGTGGGATAACGTGCCCGGCGTTTTTCCCGCGCCGGTGCTTGACATACAGAATAACGGCGCGGACCCGCGCTACGCCGCGATGCTCGTTGCTGGTGGGTCATATAACGCCGATGACATGAAAAACACCTACCGCCAGTTGTCCCCATGGGAAAATATCCTGGCCTTTGAAGCAGTCTCCGGCGTGGGCATCAATATGCGCGCCGACGTCACCCGCGCCGCCATCCTCTTTGAACAACCGCACCACGATCAGCCACTCAAGTGGCTCTACGGCAAACGGGAGACCGGCAAGCCGGTGGCGGAAGCGACGCTGACGGTCTCGCGCGACACCGGCGACATGACCTTCTCTGGTGGCGACCTCTACATCAGCGGCACCATTCACGCCGCCGGCTTCTCCGCCGACGTGACGGCGACGAAAGCCCCCTTCGGCAAGAACGTGCCGGTACGGCGCGGCGCGAAGAGCCTGACCGTCACCTTCGAAACACCGCAACCAGACGCCAACTACGCCGTCTTCATCGAACAGAGCTGGCTGGGTGAGCGCGCGGTGACACAGAAGACCGAGAAGGGCTTTACTATCCTCTTCGGCAGAGGCGCGGCGAAGGACGCGACGCTGGACTGGATGATCATGCGGTAGGCACCGCGATAAACGGACTGTCAACTTCGGGGCTCCCGCGCATCGTGGGAGCCCCGCCTGTTGCATGGAAACCAAAAAGATGACGAATTCCACCGGAATTAAGAGGACCGCAACGTGAGACATGGAAAGAGAAGGATGGGAGGCCATTGTCAGCGGCGCCGCTGCGGCGCGCGACCAGTATAGACAGTCGCGGCTCCTGTTTCAGCATGCGGCAGCAGCACATGCGCTTACCCAATCCCTGGTTCACCCCCGTGTGTGGACCGATACCAGCATCAAAGGAGGTTTCACTTGATGTCACTGGCTATCGGCCGATTCCTATTGGCCATCTCTCTCTGCGGTCTCTTTGCGTGTGCCGCCTTCGCCGCGCCGGGCATGAAAGTGACGCCGGAAGACGGCGACTGGGCGAAAACGTCGCTGGAACTCTTCAACACCCCGGAAGCCGAACAGGTGGTACGCTATGGCGACATAGACAACCTTGGTTTTGGGTGGATCGGGGAATACACGCCTTTCTCCGGTGAGGAGTCTCCCACGCATACGTGGCCCTTCTCGCCGCAGCCCACCGATCCCGCCGGTACCGACCGGATCATGGTACCCTCCAGTTATAAAGGCATCGGCCCGCAAGGATCGGATGGGTATGCCAACACGACTAAGCGGCCGGAGAATCTGCCGCAGCCGCTGACATTCACGTTCACCAAACCGAAGAATCCGCTGAGCGCCGTCGTCCTGCAAATGATGGTAGATGACTTTCAAGCGCCGGTATGGGGAGCAAAATATGAGGTAACGATCAACGGGAAACGAATACCGGTTATTGAAGAAGTGATGAATACTCTCCAACAAACCGGTCCGCGCGGCAAGCTCATCAGCATCTCCCTGCCGGATGACGTGGTGGCGACGCTGGCGACGAACCGCTTCGCCATGACGATTGACGACACCACCACCGGCGCCGGCGATGGCTATGCCATTGACTTCGTGCGCCTGCTGATTAACCCGACGAGAGCGAAGTATACCGGCACCGTGCGCGGGAAAGTCACCGCGAAAGCGACGGGAGCGGGATTAGCTGGCGTCATGGTCTCGGCCGGCACCGCGCGGAATGCCCTCACCGATGCCGCCGGCAACTTCACGTTAACGAATGTTCCCGTCGGCATGACCGTCATTACCGCATCAAAAGACGGCTATAAAGCGGCCGGCGTCACCCGCGAACTGCAGCAGGGGAAGACCGTTGAGGTGACCCTGGCGCTGGATGCCGCGCCGGTGACAACGACGACGCCACCGAAGACGGGCGGCACCCTGGATCTCTGGGGTTCCATGGATACCCAGGCTGTTATCCGCCGCATGCTGTTTGACGGCAAGGCATTTTACGCGGTGGGTAATTCCGGCACGATCTTCTCTTCCCCCGACGGGAAAACCTGGACGCCGGTTCCCCTGGGTGGGGAGGATAACCTGACCGGGCTGTGCTCGAATGGCAAATCTGCCGTACTCACCGGCGACTGGGGCGCGCTCTTCGCCACGGCGGATTGGAAGACGTTCGCGCGCGCGCCGCGCGTGTCGCCGCGGCACTCCGCCAATGCGGGCTGGACGGGCAAGCAGTTTGTCGCCGTGGGGCATCACGGGCAGGTGCTGGTCTCGCCCACCGGCGAGACCTGGCGGCAAGTCACCACGCCCACAACGGCGAATCTCCGTGATGTTGTCACCCATGGGGGGCAACTCGTCGTCGTGGGCGCCGACGGAATGATCCTCACCTCACCGGACGGCGAAACCTGGCAGCAACGCCCCTCGGGGACGACGGCGATGTTGGAGATGGCGGCTTCAAACGGGCAGCGCATCGTCGTCATCGGCGACAAGGGCACGATCATCACCAGCACCGACGGCCGGCAGTGGACGCCGGTACAGAGCAGTACCGATGCGTCTCTGGTTCGCCTCTGCTACACCGGCGATCGTTTCGTCGCCGTCGGCTCTGCGGGCACCGCGCTGGAGAGCCTTGACGGTCTGACCTGGTGGAAGCTCACCACCAATACCACCGACGCGTTCTACGGCTGCGCCGCCGGCAACGGCGTGGTGCTGGCCGTCACGCCACAAGGCAAAGTGTACGGATATCGGCCGGGCGGCACGCCGACCGTGACTCCGCCCGCTGCTCCTCCAAACGTGAAGGTGGAGACGAAAATCATCAAGGACCCCCTCACCAACATCTATACCATCACGGCGTTGGTGAAAGACGCGGATCCGACCGCCTTCCAATATTGCTTCGATATGGCGGAACGGACGAATGGCACGGCGCTGTCCTGGGGCAATATCGGTGGCTATTCTGACAATAACTATGCGCGGTTCCGCGTGCCGAAGCTGGGTGTGACCTACGCTTTTCGCATCCAGTTGCTCCCCAAAGGCGGCACGGTGCCGGCCGTCGTCATGACATCGCTCACCGTGGGTGAAACGCCGGCCACGCCCACGCCCGCCACGCCGCCGGCCAATGATCCCTGGCAACGGCGTGATACCTATACCTCGACACCGATGACCTATCGCGCGACGTTCCATGACGGCCAGCGCTTCTTCGTCGCCGGCAACGGCGGCTATATTGTGGATTCCGTGGACGGGAAAACGTGGAACCGCGCGGCCGTGCCGGCCACGCATATCACCGGCATCGCCTGGAACGGGAAGACCGCCGTGTTGGTCGGCGACCGGGGCACGATCATCTTGTCGCCGGACTGGAAGGCCTGGACGGTGGTGAAAAGCGGCGTTGGCTCCCACATCAACGGTGTGGTCTGGACGGGGAAAGCATTCGTGGCCGTGCAGCACGGCGGCGGCGTGCTGCTTTCGCCGGACGGCACGACGTGGCGGCGGGTACAAACACCGACCACGAACCACCTGCTGCATGTTGATTGGAACGGCCGCTTCCTCACCGCGGTCGGCATCGGCGGCGTCATTCTTACCTCGCCCGACGGCGAGACGTGGCAGGCCGTGCCGTCCGGCGTGACGACGGATCTGCATGGCGTGGGGCATAACGGCGGGCGGCTGGTGGCGGCGGGCGGCGGCGTCATCCTCACCAGCACGGATGGCCGAACCTGGAAGGCAACCACCGTGGAGGCGCCGGAAGGCCTGGGCGGGGTCTGTGCCGCGGGCGACGGCTTCATCGTGACCGGCTATGGCGGTCACGCCTTCTACAGCGCCGATGGCCAGACCTGGACGCGCTTGATCACCGGTATCAAAGCGAACCTGCGCGCGCCCATCGCCGCGAACGGCATCGGCATCGCCGGCAGCGACCAGGGCTACGTCTACCTGTTCACCGCGCCGAATGCCACCGGCGGCGCCCCGCCGACAGACACCCCGGCGAAATCGGGGGTCGAATTGGAAACGGCGCGCGAGGGCAACACGGTAACGATCATCGCGCGAGTGACGCCGCCGGGCGCGTATGAGTACCACTTCCAGGCCTCCACGCTGGAGAAACCCGGCGCGCTGAACTGGACTACGCTGCACCCATACAGTACGGATAACACGGCGAAGATGACCGTCGCTAACGGGCAGACCTACCTGCTGGTGGTGTGGACGCGCCCCGTCGGCAGCGTGCTGCCCTGCGAAGCCGGCACCTTCAAGGTGTTCAAAGCGACAGGGCTGGAGGCGGCGCCGGTTCCCGACCCGCTGGCGAATCGTCCGTGGTTCGAGCACCGCACGAAAGCGTTCCGCTTCCACGTGGCGGAGGGCTGGAACGCCGACTACGATGACGAACGGGCAAATGACTATGTCATCAACGACAAGCAGACGCTGGCTATCCTCATCGTGAAGAAAGTGGACGATCTGGGCGGCAAGGACGGCGCCGCGATGCTCGCGGAACTGGAAAAGAAGTGGACCGAGCGGCTGAAACAGTCGCACGTGGAGCATCTCACCCTCGATGGCGAACCAGCCATTCTCATCTCCGCCTTCAACGAGGAGAAGAAGAAGGGGATGCTCTGGCAGCTCTACGTCGCTCACGCCGGCAAACTCTACGATATCGGTATCGTAGATCCCAACGCCACCGAGTTCATCCGTGACGCCCCGGCGGAAACGGTGACCATGCTGAAGACCTGGGATTTCACGCCGTAACGACGACGGTGTGCCCAACGCGCCGAACGGGGCTCCCGCGCATCGCGGGAGCCCCGATGCTATTGCATTACCCATCCAGTTAACGCCTGATTTCCCCCTCCCCGCTCAGGGGAGGGGGCCAGGGGGAGAGGTGAGCGCTGGTGGAAGGAAACCATCCTCGTGACCGGAATAGAATGATGGGGGTGGCAAGATGAAAATCGGCGTATTGGGCGCGGGCGGCATGGGCGCGTCGGTCATTCAGCACCTGCAAAAGTGTGCGGGTGTGACGGAGATCGTCGCGTATGATGTGAACGCCGCGCAGGTTGCGGATAAGGTCGCGCGCTTCGGCGTCACCGGCGCGACGAAGCTGGAGGCCGTGCTGGGTGACCCTACCGTGCGCCTGGTATTCGTCACCGCCGCCAACGACGCGCATAAACCGCTCACGCTGGCGGCGCTAGCGGCGGGGAAGGCGGTGATGTGCGAGAAACCGATGGCGGTGACGCTGGAGGATTCGCGCGAGATGGTGGAGGCCGCCGAACGCCAGGGCGCCTTCCTGCAGATCGGTTTTGAACTGCGCTACTCGCGGCTCTATACCACGGTGAAGGAGTGGATTGACGCCGGGCTGCTCGGCGAGGTCATCAACACTCACTGTTACTACATCTGCAGCGAATTTCACCACAAGGGATCCTGGCGCAACCTGAAAGCCACCGGCGGCAGCATGTTCGGCGAGAAGCTGAGTCACTACGTGGACCTGCCGCGCTGGTGGGTGGGCGCGGACGTGGCCGACGTCATCTCGGTTTGCTCGCCGAACGTCATCCCCTATTACGAGGTGCGCGACAATTACCACACCACCTACCGCTTCACCAACGGCGCGGTAAGCCAGCTTACCTTCATGATGGCCCCCGGCGCCACTTTCCGCGGCGACCCGCTGCAGGACGTGGTGAGCCAGCAGCAGGGCGACGGCCACGCGCTGCGCTTCCTGGTAGTCGGCACGCGCGGCGCGGCGGAAACGGACGTCTTCGCCCGCACCATCAAGCGCTGGGCGTTCGGCGACTCCCCCGCGTGCTTCACCAGCGACTGGGTGGATACACGCACCTGGGATCCCGCCGAAGATCACCGCTACTTCCACAACACGCTGGATCAGACCCACGACATCGTCCGCCGCGTCCGCGACGGCCTGCACCCCATGACCAGCGCCCGCGACGCCTACGAAACCATGAAACTCTGCTTCGCCGCGGAGTTATCCGCGGATACGGGGGAACGGGTAGCGCTGTCGGAATTGGAGCGAGAGTAAGCGGGCACACCGCTTTCATGAGCAGATCGTTCGTAGTAGCGCCGCAGCCGCAGCAAGGCGCGTCGCATTTACACACCGGATTGCCTACCCGAACGCGCCTTGCTGCGGCTGCGGCGCTACTACAAACGATTAGGCAATGAGGATGGGGTCTTGTATGCGATTCGCGTCTGCCCGGGTTGCGTTCAGTCGTCAATAAGCAAGTCGCGCCTGAACTCCTGATCGTAGGTTGTTAAGAAGTCCTCCGAAGCTTCAGCGAAGGGGGAAGCGCGCAACGATGACAGATTCACTGTGGCGCTACAGCAAACGAACGGTCATTATGGGCGGAGTCGATTGAATCGGAGTTCCTGCTCCCTGTCATGCTGTAGCTCAGTAAAGCGGTGACTGACTGCGCATTACCCTGTACGAGAAACCGCCCGTAGCGCACCCTGCCCGGGCGATGCCGATTCAAATGGTTTCGATAGTCCTGAGTAATGCGTTGTCTGTCACCGATTTACCCGTGATATATCGATTCGATTTACCCTTCGTCCTCATCCATATCTTCCTCCCGCCGTTTCCGCGGCCGGTCTACCAGCGCGATCACCAGCGCCGCGAGGAGGAGGACGATGGACGGCGTGACCGCGAGCAGCAGCATGCGGGGGAGCGGGCGGTCATAGAAGCCCACTTCCACGTAACCGGCGTGGGCGAGGGCTACTTCGCCGATGACGGGGGTGAAGACGGGCAGCAGCGCGCGCCGGCCGCGCAGGAAGGGCCAGTGCGCGCCGGGCTCAGCGTTCGCCAGTGAAGCCGGCAGCGCGGGCAATGTGTCGAGGGTGATGCGGTGCTCCACCAGCGCCATCGCCAGGCCGTTTTCCGCGCGCCGCGCCGCCTCCCACGCCGCGGCCACCGCCTCCGCGCCTTCGCCGGTCATGTTGTCCAGCACGGCGCGCATCGCTTTCAACACGCTCTCCATGGGGAGAGACTTCCGCTGCAGGATCTCCGCCAGCTTCAGCGCATCTTCCTGCAGTGTATAGGTGCCGCTGACGACCGCGCGGCCAGACTGACCTTCGTCCACCGCCGATTCCAGCAGCATGGACACCTCGCGCTGGGTGGCGAGGAGCCCCTGCAGATCGGTGATGGTCTGTAGCCAGCCGGAATCCTGCTGGCGCTCGATCATGCCGGCCGCGGAGGCTTCCAGGCCAAGGTCGGGCAGCCGGCCGCCGTTGCCCGCGCGCGGTACGGTGAGATCGCGGGACAACTCGCAGGTGAGACGCAACCGGGGATCCCAGATGCGCACGTAGGCCAGCGAGTCCCAGTCATCGAACATGGGAACAAGCAGGTCGCCGTAGAGCTGCAGGTCCGTCTCGTCACTCTCAGTCAAGACGGCTTCTACCGTTTCGGCGATGGGGCCGGCGACCACGAAGGCGACGTCATGTTCTTCCGAACCGCGCGCGCCGAAGGTAGTGAGGGTCCACCACAGCGCGACCGCGCCGTAGAGGATCGCGAGCAGCACGAGTACGAGCGGCGCGAGCCAGGGGCGGCGCGCCGGACGCGGGTTACGCTCGCGCGTCAAGGTGACGCTGGACATGCTGGACATCTTTATCTCCACGGCCCGATAGACAGGCGACGATGAGCTTGCCGGGGCCAAGCGCCGGGGCAAGCGTCTGCAGATACGCTATCGCGTGGGAACTTTCCAGGGCGGGCATGATGCCTTCCAGCCGCGTGAGCAGTTGGAACGCCCCCAGCGCCTCGTCGTCGGTGATGGGGACGTAGGTGGCGCGCCCGGAGGCTTTGAGAAAACTGTGCTGCGGTCCGACACCGGGGTAATCGAGCCCGGCGGAGATGGAATGCGTCTCGGTGATCTGCCCGTGTTCGTCCTGCAGCAGATAGCTGTGGCTGCCGTGCAGCACCCCGGGACGGCCCGCGGTGAGGGTGGCGGAATGCTTGCCGCTCGCCACAACCGGCCGCTTCCGCGCCGTAGAGGGCGACGGAAGGCTCGTCAATGAAATCCGTGAAGGCACCGATGGCGTTGCTGCCCCCGCCCACGCAGGCGACCACCGCGTCCGGCAGGCGGCCTTCCCGCTCGAATATCTGCGCGCGGATTTCGCGGCTGATGACCCGCTGGAAGTCGCGCACCATGCGCGGATAGGGATCGGGGCCGGCGGCGGTGCCGAAGACGTAGAAGGTCTCACGCAGGTTCGTCACCCAGTCGCGGAAGGCCTCGTTGATGGCGTCCTTCAGCGTGCGGCTGCCGGCGGTCACCGAGATCACCTCGGCGCCCAGCAGGCGCATGCGGTACACGTTCAGCGCCTGGCGCTCCACGTCCTCCGCGCCCATGTAGATGGTGCACGGCATGCCGAAGAGCGCGGCGATGGTGGCGGTGGCCACGCCGTGCTGGCCCGCGCCGGTTTCCGCGATGAGGCGGGCCTTGCCCATACGCCGCGCCAGCAGCGCCTGCCCCATCACGTTGTTCAACTTGTGCGAGCCGGTATGGCAGAGGTCTTCCCGCTTCAGGTAGACGGTGGCGCCTCCGTAGTACGCGGTGAGGCGGTCGGCGCGATAGAGCAGCGTCGGGCGGCCCACATAGTCGCGCAGGCACGCCGCCAATTCCGCCTGGAACGCCGCGTCATCCGCCACCGCCGCATAGGCGGCCGCGAGTTCCTCCAGCGGCGTCTTCAACGTCTCCGGCACGTAACACCCGCCGAAAGGCCCGAAATACCCGCGGATATCCGGCATCGCCACCTCATCTTCACGAACTTTTGATTGCACCAATCCGTCCTCTCCCGTACAATAGGACAACACCATGCCGATTATAGGCAGAGTCGAAAGGCGGCGTCAAACGAACGCCGTGCATTGAGCAGACAAATGACCACACCCTTCTGGACCAACATCCGCTATCACGGCGCCGTCTACCTCCACAGCGTGGACCTGTGGCTGGACGCGCGCGCGCCGCGCGAGTGGGCGTTCGTATCGCACGCGCACAGCGATCACATCGCCGCGCACCGGGAGGTGATTCTGTCAGCCGGAACGGCGCGCTTTCTGGCGGCGCGCGGTGCCGTACCGCACACAGCGACGGTGCTGCCGTTCGGCGAGACGCGGACGGTGCGCGGGGTGGAGTGCACCCTCTATCCCGCCGGGCATATCCTCGGCAGCGCGCAGTTGCTGGCGGCGGTGGGCGGGCGCAGCCTGCTCTACAGCGGTGATTTCAAACTGCAGCCGAACCTGACGGCGGAAGCCATCACCATCCCGCGCGCCGAGGTGCTCATCATGGAGACCACCTTCGGCCACCGTCGCTACGCCTTCCCGCCGCAGGAGACGGTGCTCGCGGAGATGCGCGCCTGGGTGGAGGCGGCGCTGGCCGACGGCGCCACGCCGGTGCTCATGGGCTATTCGCTGGGCAAGGGACAGGAAATCCTCGCCGCGTTGGACGGCTGCGGGCATGAGGTATTGCTGCATTCGTCGCTATACGAAATGACGCGTATCGCCGAGGAGCTGGGAGCAACCTTCCCGCCTTACGGCCGCTGGGCTCCGGGGATGGGCGCCGGCAGCGTCGTGCTCTGCCCCCCGCACCTGCGCAAGTGGATGAAAACGAAACTCCCCCCGCACCGCGCCGCCATCGTCAGCGGCTGGGCCTTTGATCCCGGCGCGCGCTTCCGCTACGGCGCCGCCGCCGCCTTCTGCCTCAGCGACCACGCCGATTATCAGGATCTTCTCACTTACGTCGAGCGCGTCGGTCCCAGCCGCGTCTACACTGTTCACGGACACGCCAGCGAATTCGCCGGCGACCTGCGCCGCCTGGGCTACGACGCCCATGCCCTCGACGAAGCGGATCAACTGGAACTGTTCTAACGCATCAACGCCACCGGCGCTTCCGCCTCCCCAACGGTGAATGCCTGCGCCTGCACCGCGCGCGGAAAACCGCCCTCTACCACCAGAATCCATGCCCCCATTTCCGCATTCAGGCCAATGGAAAAGGCTATCTCCGCCCTGCCGTCCGCCAGCCCTACGAAGCCGCTGGCGCCGCTCATCCGTCCGCAGGGCGCGGTGAGGGTGACGCGAGCGCTGAAGGCGCCGGGGAGACAAGCGCCAGTGCCATCGCGCATCTCCAGCGTGATGCGCAGTATGTCACCCTGGCGGATGTCTTCGGGCACCTCAACGGCCAGTTCCGCGCACGGACAGGGCAGCGCCGCCCAGACGCGTCCCCAGGAGGGCTCCAGCGCCAGCGGCACGGGCTGGTCGGTGGTGCCTACCTGCTCGCCCGTCTCCACGTCAAACAGCCAGCGATTCTCGCCGGCGAAGTGCACCGTCGTCACCACCGACTCGTCCCGCACCAGCGCCACCGCGGCGGCGTTGCGCGCCGGGCTGTCGTAGTGGAAAGGCATGCCCCAGTACTGGTCGGTGAAGTTGTTGACGAAGACGTGGTAGCGCACCGCGCCCGCCTCCAGCGTGCGTGCGGTAACGTGTGGGCTGCCACTCGTCACTTCCGGCGCGTGCCGGTCGGCGAGGAGGGCGATCATCGTCTCCGGAGAGACCTCCAGCGCCCCGGGCACGCGCACCGCCGGGCTTTCCCAGTCGCAGTAGAGCAGATCGTTCTCTACGAAGACGGTGCCCCCACGCTCGACATAGGCGGCCAGCGCTGCCTGCACCGACGCCGGCAGCACGCGGACATCCACCAGGCAGATCACCTCGTACCGGTCCAGCCAGCCGTTCACCGCCTCCTCTTCGCAGAGCACCTCCAGCGGCACCCCGCGTTGCAGGGCCAGCCGCTGCAGCGCCAGCACGCGCTCGGAATGCAGGTGGGCGCGGTTGGCGGGCTCGATATCGAACGCTTCGGTGGTGAAGGAATAGAGCACGGCAAAGGGCGCCGGCGGCACGCGCCACGCCTTCGCCGTCGGCAGTATCCAGGCACCATGCGCGCCGCAGCGAGCCAGCGCCGCCAGCTCCTCCGCCACCGCGGCGTCCTCGCCGCGCCGCCGCGCCAGCTCCAAATCCCACCAGGAGAAGAAGCCGATGAAGCGATACCCCGCCGCCAGCATGTTCCAGTAGTTCTGGTATACCTGCCAGGCGGGGTAGAGCGTCTTGTTGGAGTTGAAGGCGCCGAGCATCCAGATGTCCTTGTCTCGCTGCCCCATCGCGCCCATGGCGTAATGACAGATCAGGTCCGCGCGCGGCGAGCGCAGGTAGGGGTAGGCGTAGCTGGACACTACCGCCGTGGGCTGAGTGAGCGGCCCGTAGATGCCGCTGGCGATGTTGGAGAAGGGTTGATGCGGCCAGCCGTGGCACAGGCCCATGCGGATGGAGGCATCCACCGCCGTCTTCGCCTCCTCTAGCCGGCCGATGAAGCCGCCGAATGCCTCCCCGCAGCGGTAGCGCATCCACCGCAGCCAGGGATGGTCATCCGGCACGATGCCGATGACGGGCGCGGTGGTGGCCGGCGCTTCCTGCCCGGTTTGCGCGGCGAAGTCAGCGCGGCAGTGCTCGCAATAGCAGGAGATGCCCACCTCCCCGCGCAGCGAGCGCAGGCGCATGAACAAGTCGTCGCCGTAGTAGACCATGCCGCTGAAGTCCGGATGGGCGCGGTATTCTTCCAGGTTGCGGGCCAGCGCCGCCGCGGCAGCCTCACGCACGGCCGACTGGTTCATGCAGAACTGCGGCCGCGTTGTCGGCTCCTCCAGCCGGTTCATCCGCGCCAGCAGGCTATCGTCAGGCTCGATGTGCGCTTGGTGCAGGTTGTCCGAGGGCATGAAGCGGATGCCCCGGCGTGCCGCGCGGTCGAACACCGGCGCGTAACGCCCCATGCCGCCCATGTGCTGGCAGACGACGTTCACCCCCGCCGCCTGCATGGTCGCCAGCGCCGTCTCCCACTGCGCCGGGTCGTCCTCGTCAAAAATCGCCTCGTATACCGCGAAGGGAAACGGCTCATCCAGCAATTCCGGTAATCGGCAAAACGCCAGCGGCACGGTTGCCGTCTCCGCGTCACTCGTCACTGATATCTCACCGCGATACTCGCCCTCGGCCAGCAGCCCGCCGTCAATCGTCATCTCTGTGCTGCCTTCGCGCACCGGCAGCATGGTCTCGGTGGTGATGGGCGCCTCTCCCTCCCGGCCCAGCGTCAGGTTGCACCGCACCTCCATCCCCATCGCCAGGATGCGCAGGCGATACGGGTGCGCGCTGGTCACCAGATCGGAAGACGGCTGGGCTACGGTAATCGGCATGATGAAGACTCCTTCGCGATGCGTCACCGCTTTTTTCGTCATACGGCGCGCCCTCCCTGCAGGGAAAGGGTCGAAAAACGCGGAAAAGGCGGAAAGCGACGTTGTGCTGGAGGGCGAGACTCCGTCGAGCCGCACGCGTAGAGGCTATGATCGCACCTTTGCATGCCATTGCGCGTGGAACCCGGTCAACAGTATGTGGATATTCGGGACCGGCCCCTGCGCGCGCGGCTCGACGGAGTCTCGCCCTCCAGGAGGATCACAGCGATACACCAGACTGCAATATGTCCTGAAAGGAACCATCTCATGCCTTCCTACAAAATTGCCACCTGGCTGCACAGCCTGCCGCAAACGCCCGATGCCGTGCGGGTGAAGATTCAGCGTCTGGCCGACGCCGGCGTGGATCTGCTCATTCCCTGCGTGAAGCAGGTGGACGGGCTGGTGGATTACCCGTCCGAGGTGGCGAACGTGCGCCCGGAATACCAGGGGTGGGACGCGCTGATGGTCGCCGCCGAGGAGGCAAACCGGCGGGGACTTGCTATCCATGCCTGGTGCTGCGACTTCGTGGAGGGCAAGGGCAGCCGCCTGCTGGCCGAACATCCGGAGTGCCAGGCAGTGCGGGATGGCCGCGCCACCGAAGACTGGGCATGGGCCTGTCCGCGTCGGACGCAAACACAGGAGTACCTGCTGTCCATCTATCAGGAAATCATTGACCGCTACCCGGTGCAGGGGGTGCACCTGGACTACATCCGCTACGCCGATGGCTTCTGCTACTGCGATCTCTGCCGGGAGAGCTATCAGCGGGAGACGGGCCGCGACCTGCTGGCGCGCGGCTTCGATAAGTGGCAGCAGCCCGACGCCCACGACATGGATACCTGGATCGCCTGGCGTTGCGCTCCGGTGACCGCCTTCGTGCGCAAAGCGCGCGCCATCGCGACCGCCGGCGAAAAGGAGCTCTCCGCCGCCGTCTTCCACTACCTCCCCGGCCAACTGCAGGACGTGGGGCAGGACTGGGAGGGTTGGCTCGCGGAAGGCCTGCTCGACGACATCATGCCGATGAACTACTCGCAAAGCACCCGCATCGCCGCCGAATGGACCCGCAACCACCTCACCGCCGCGAAGGGGCAGTGCCGCTTCTGGGAAGGTTTGGTCCGCCACCGCAGTTGGAGCACGGAGCGCTTCCTGCACCACGTCCGCACCGTCGCCGCCCAGGGCGTGGACGGCATCTGCATCTTCGATGAGCCGAATGTGATGGATGAAGACCTGGCGGGCCTCTGCGGCGCCAAAGCCTGACGGCCTACCGTCAACAGGCCCGAAGGGCCGAAAGCCGTTAGCCACGGGTGAAGCGCCAGCGGAACCCGTGGGTCTGGTTCATTCAGAAAACGAGAGCCCCGGCGGGGCGACAGAACGTTGCTGTCGCCCCGTTGGGGCTTCTACATTCCCTACACCCACCCCACGGGTTCCGCTGGCGCTCCACCCGTGGCTAACGGCTCCTGCCCCATTGGGGCATTGAATGCATCCCCATCACTCAAATACGATACATACCTTCCCCGTTTGCCCGCCGGCGGCGAGTTGGTAGGCGTCCGCCGCCTTCTCCAGCGGCAGGCGCACGTCGCTGGTGGCGTCCGGGTGCAGGCCCCAGCGATCCAGGCGCTCGACGAGTTCTTCCAGGTGTTTCAGCGAGGTGACCCAGGAGCCGAAGAGGGTGATCTGCTTGTGGATGAGGTATTTTGAGACTTCAAAATCCACCGTGCCGCCCTCGCCCACGTAGGCGCAGCGGCCCCAGTCGCGCGTGCCCTGCAGCGCCAGCAGGCGGGCGGGAGCCGCGCCGGAGCAGTCAATGCTCGCTTCGCAGCCGCGGCCGTTGGTGAGGCGCATGATGGCGTCCAGCGCGCCATCGTCCGCTTTCACGCAGTGGTCCACCAGCCCCAGCTTGCTCGCCAGCGCCATGCGGCCCTCGGAGAGGTCGGTGCCGATGATTTTCACCGCACCCAGCGCACGCCCCAGCATCGCCGCGGCGAGGCCGACCGGCCCCAGCCCGGTGATGAGCAAATTATCCTGGCCGCTCACCTGCATGCGGCGCAGCGCCTCGTAGGCGGTGCCGAAGCCGCAGGCGCACAGCGCGCCGTCCACGTAGGTGAGGGAGTCGGGCAGCTTCACGCAGGTGTTTTCCTCGGCCAGCAGGAAGGCGGCGTGGCCGCCGTCGCGCTGCCAGCCGTAGGCGGCGCGGTGCTCGCTGCGGCAGGAGATCATGTAGCCGTGCTTGCACTCGTCGCACACCCCGCAGCCGCTGATGTGATAAATCACCACGCGATCGCCGGCCTTGAACTGCTTGCAGCCTGGGCCCACCTTTATGATTTGCCCGCACGGCTCGTGCCCGGCGATGACCCCCTGGTAGCCCTCCGGCCCCTTGCCCAGGTGCTCGCGATAGATGGCGCGGATGTCGCTGCCGCAGATGGAGGAGGCCTTCATCGCCACCAGCACCTGCCCATGGCCGGGTTCCGGCACCGGATACTCGCGGAACTCAACGGTACTGTTTCCGGGCAGAATCACCCCGGTCATCGTCGCGGTGGAAGCGGTCATCACTGTCTCCTTCACGTGAAGCGTAAATAGCGGTCACCAGAGTATAACACCGGCGCCGGGAGAACGGAAGAGCACGGCCATTCTTCTGTAGCGCGCGCCAGCCGTGGCGCGCGCTACAGGTGATGTGCATGCTCAGTAATTCGGTGACTGCCTCCCTTTTCGGCAGTGGAGCGCAGCGGAACGGACGAAAAAGGCTGGCTGTCACCGAATTACCCCCACGTATACGCTCCGATCGTTGGTGCCCGTCTATGCCGCGGCCATCATTCTGCTGGCACTTCTCGGTGGACCGTACCTTGCCCATCGCGAGACAAGCCTACTGCGACAGGATCGCGTCGTCTTTCCCCGCAAGGATACACTCGGACTGAGTCCTTACGAATACGAACAAGTTCAGACTCTCAAAGCAGAATTGTTGCGTGCTGTTAGTGATCAGTGATTCGCATTTTATCTGTATTAATCCCATACCGATCTTCGACCGCTCCAGGCCGCCGCCACCTGGACGCCGAATGAGTCCGTCACCGACCCGTAGCGCGTGCCGGCCCTGGCGCGCTGGCCGTAGATTTCCACCCCGTATGCGGCACCAATGGGAAGCGTATTGATACCCGTTACACCTGCGCTCCCCTGGTCGCGCATGCGCGGAAAGGTATACCCGGCCACGCCCGCGATGGCGCACAGCCCGCATGCCCCTCCCCGCGTTGGGGAGGGGCATGGGAGAGGTGACACATGAAGTGCGAGACTCCCATCGAGCCGCGCGCGTAATCACCGCCAACGCCCCATTCACAAGGCGTCGCTCGGTATCCCGGCCTTTTAGAATTATCATGAAAGTGGCTGACCTGAATCGTCGAATAGAACGGTATCCTACACCTTTCCCGAAGGAGGTCAGCCAGTTATGTTATACCTTGGACTCGATGTGCATAGCAAGTGGTTCACCTATGCCGGCTTTGACAAAGAGACGGGCGAGATCTTCAGTAAGAAGAAAACCGCCAACACACCGGATGCGATGCGCGCCGCGTTCGCGTCGTTACCCGCGCCGCGGATCGGCGCGCTGGAAACGGGGACGAATGCCGTGGCGATGCATCGGCTGCTGGCGCCGTATTTTACGGACCTCCTCATTGTCGCGCCCAACAAAGTCTGGGATCGCCGCCGGGACACCCAGGCGAAAACGGATCATCGCGATGCCTTGGGCTTGGCCGAGCAGTTGGCGGCGGGCACGTTGACCCCGCTCTTTGTGCCGACCGAGGATCTGCAAGTCTGGCGGACGGTGGGCCGGGCCCGCATTCAGGTGACGCAGGATAGTACGCGCGCGACTAATCGGTTGTATGCGTTGGCCCGGCAGTGGGGGTACCTCGATGAGAAGCGCTTCCTGACGAAGGGCGGCCGGGCCTGGTTGGAGACCCTGACCTTGCCCGATCAGGCCCAGGACGTGTTGACCGCCGCGCTCACCGCGCTGGAGG
>JAKIYB010000140.1 GCA_022708765.1 Armatimonadota bacterium
GGGCTACAAGGTCAGCGAATACGGCATCTTCCGCGCCGATACCGGCGCGCGCGTCGGCGGTCGGCGCGAGGAGGATATCTACCGCGCGCTGGGCATCCGCATGTATCCACCGGAACTGCGTGAAGACCGTGGCGAAATTGAACTGGGTGCGCAGGGGAGAATGCCCGACTTCATCGAGGAAGACATTATCCGAGGGGATCTGCACGTCCACTCCAACTGGAGCGACGGCCGCGCCTCCATTCGCGAAATGGCGCTGGCGGCGAAAGCGCGTGGGTATGAATATCTCGCCATCACCGACCACTCAATCGGACGCGGCATCGCGCACGGATTAAACCCGGATCGGCTGCGCCAGCAGATTCGCGAAGTGCGCCGGGTCAACGACGAGATCTCCGGCATCACCGTGCTTATCGGCAGCGAGGTGGATATCCGCCGCGACGGCGCGCTGGATTTTCCGGATGACGTGCTGGCGGAACTTGATCTGTGCATCGGTTCGGTGCATTCGTCCTTCGGACTGACCGAGGCGGAGCAAACGGAACGGTTGATTCGAGCCATGCGCAATCCCTATCTGGACATCATCGGCCATCCCACCGGAAGACTGATCGGCGCGCGCGATCCCATCAGCTTGGATATGCGCCGGGTGATGGAAGCCACGCGCGAGGCTGGCGTGGCCATGGAGGTGAACTCCTGGCCGGAACGGCTGGATCTGAACGACACCCACATCCTCCTCGCGCGGGAGATCGGCGTACCGCTGGTCATCAACACCGACGCCCACGCGCCGGAACACTTCGCGATGATCTTCTACGGTATTGCCACCGCGCGGCGCGGTTGGGCGGAACCCGGTGATGTACTGAACACGCTGCCGCTGCGCGCTTTGCTGCCGCGGCTGCGCCGGCATCAGATGCGCAAGGCGGCATAACCTGTCCAGCGCCGCGACATTGAATTTTCACCGGATGTGTCGTACAATGAACTCGGTGCGGAGGTTTACCATGTCCACCGAGTTCGAGGCTATTCCGCTCCTGACGCTGCCGGCGGTACTGTTCCCCGGCACGTTTCTGCCGATAGAGCTGCATGAGCCCGACCAGCGCGCGCTGCTGGGCGAATGCATGGATTCGTCGCGTCACCTGGGTGTCGTCTATACCCATCCTGACACCGCCGGCGCGCCGGTATCGCTGCCCAGCACCATCGGCTGTAAAGCCTCCGTCGCCTTCCTGCTGCATCAGAACGAGCAGCCGATGCACGCGATCCTCTTCGGCGAACACCGCATCCGATTGACCGAGGTCAGCCAGCAGGAACCTTACCCCACGGGCCTCGCTGAGATGCTGGATGAGCTTGACGGTGTGAACGCGCGGCAGCGTACCCGGCAGGCGGGACGCATTTTCCAGCAATACCTGTCGCTCATTCGGCAGCGCTATCAGGCGGACATCACTAATGTCCCACTGCCCGATGATCCAACGGCGGCATCCTACCTGCTGGCGTCCGCGCTCTATGTACCGCTGGAGACCAAACAGCGCTGGCTGGAATCCGCCACCGCCGCGCTGCGGCTCGAAGCCGAGCTCGCTTACCTCACCGAAGAGTGCGAACGCCTTACCACCTTCCTCACGCTCACCCGCGGTCATCGCCATGCCTATACCATCCCCGATTACGAACACTTCGCCGGGATGATTTCCTTGAATTAATCCTCCAAATCCGCAGAGGCTCCCGTCACGCGCGTATTACTATGTAGCGCCATTGCGTCACCGGTACCGCTCGCTCGCACTCCGGGTGAGCGCCAGTGTTGGCGACAGCAAAGGTGTGCTTTTATGGTATAATGCGCGAGACGCCCACCGGGGCGTGGAGGTATTCTCCGGGAAGGATCACCGTGGCATTTCTGAACGCATTATTTGATAAGACGAAGCGGGAAGTCGCGCAGGCGCGCAAGACCGTTGACCGTATCAACGCCCTCCGCCCGAAGATCGCCGCATTAAGCGACACGGAACTGCGCGCGAAAACCGACGAGTTCCGCGCGCGCATCGCGCGGGAGTTAGCGCCATACGCCGAGATGCCCAGAGACGAGCGCAAGCAGGCTGAAGAGGCGGCGTTGCGTCGCGTGCTCGACGCGCTGCTGCCGGAGGCCTTCGCGGTGGTTCGCGAAGCCGCCTGGCGCGTGCTGGGCCGCCGGCAGTATCGCTTCTGGATTCGCAAGCCTGAGGTGGAAGGCGGCGGCACGAGCGCGATGGACGAATTAGTCGTCGCCGAAGCGAACCGCGACGCCACGGAAGCGCGGCTGCGCCAGGAAGGCCGCGTCATCGAGAGCATTGAGCGCTACATGGAGCCGTTCGACGTGCAGATGATCGGCAGTATCATCCTCCATCACGGCATGATCGCGGAAATGAAGACTGGTGAAGGGAAAACGCTGGTTGCGGCGGCGCCGCTCTACCTGAATGGCCTCGCTGGTCGCGGCGCGCACCTCGTCACTGTGAACGACTACCTGGTGCGCTACCAGGGCACGCTGATGGGGCAGTTGTATCACTTTCTCGGCCTCAGCACGGCGGTGATCCAGGCCAGCCGCGGTGATGGAAAACTCCCCGCCTACATTTATACCCCCGGATATGATGAGCCCGACGGCTATGCCGACCTGCGCCCGGTGACACGTCATGAAGCGTATCGCGCCGATGTCCTGTATACCACGAATAATGAAGTCGGCTTTGACTACCTGCGCGATAACATCACCATGGAGATCGAGAGTCTCTCGCAGCGCGAGTTGCATTACGCTATCGTAGACGAGGTAGACTCAATCCTCGTGGATGAAGCGCGTACGCCGCTCATCATCTCCGGTCCTGGCGCCAAGGCCAGCGACCTCTATGTGAAGGTGGACCGCGTTATCAAGACGCTGCGCGCCGAACTCGACTTCCTGGTGGATGAGAAATCAAAGAACGCCTCGCTGACGGAAGACGGCGTGGAGCGCGTGGAACACGCCCTCGGCCTGGAAAATCTTGCCGACCCGGCGAACCTGGAAATCTTCCAGCATGTGCAGGCGTCGTTGAAGGCGAATGCCTGCTACCACCGCGACCGCGATTACATCGTCCGCGAGGGCGAAGTTATCATCGTGGACGAGTTCACCGGCCGATTGATGTTCGGGCGCCGCTTCTCCGAAGGCCTGCACCAGGCGATTGAAGCAAAGGAAGGGGTGAAAATCGAGCGCGAAAGCCAGACGTGGGCAACGATTACCTTCCAGAACTTCTTCCGTCTGTATGCCAAACTCGCCGGTATGACCGGTACCGCGAAGACGGAAGAGCAGGAATTCATCAAAATTTACGGATTGCCCGTGGCGGTCATCCCCACCCACCGCCCGGTGGCGCGCGATGACCATGCCGACATTGTCTACAAGACGGAAGAGGCGAAGTTCCGCGGCATCATCGGGGATATCCTGCGCTGCGAGAGCCGCCATCAGCCGGTGCTGGTCGGCACGCGTTCCATTGAAGTGTCGGAACGCATCAGCGAACGATTGAAAGCCGATCTGCTGCAGGCATTCGCGCTGGCATCCATCCTCTATCGTCACTTACGCGAAATGCGCGCGCCAAACGAGCGTCAGCGGACTGAGTTCGCCGCGCTGCTGAAGCTTCGCGCCGGTGACGTGCGTCGCGAGCGCGAGCACCTGACGACCGCCCTGGAAAAGAAACAACTCGCGACCAGCGTGAAATCCTTCCGCCTGGTGCAGCCGGAGGAAATCCGCCAGCTTGAGTTGCGCCTCGAGCGCGCGGAAACGCTGGAAGCGGATATCGAAACGCTGCATGAGAAGATCAAGACCGGCGCCGCGCTCACCGACGCGGACGCCCGCCGGCTGGCGGAAGTGGTCTGCTTCCAGCGACTCGAAGAAGTGCGCATCGAGCGGTTGACCAAGCTGATGGAGCTGTGCGGCCTGCCGGCAAAAGCCACCGACGCGGCGAACGTCTCTGTGCTGGCCGACTTCATTGGACTCACCACCGACCTTGACCGCTTGACCGACCTGCTCGCTCGCGGCATTCCACACCGGGTGTTGAACGCGAAGTATCATGAATCGGAAGCGCATATCATCGCCCAGGCGGGCCGTTCCGGCGCCGTCACGATCGCCACGAATATGGCGGGACGCGGCGTGGACATCATGCTCGGCGGCAACCCGAACGAACTGGTGGAGAGCATTCTCGACGAACAGGAGATTAACCCTGAAGAGGCGACCGAAGAACAGCGGATGGCCGCGCTGACCGAAGCCCGTGCCCGCTGCCAGCGTGACCGCGAACTCGTAGTTTCACGCGGTGGGCTGGCGATTATTGGTACGGAACGTCATGAAAGCCGGCGTATTGACAACCAGCTTCGCGGCCGTTCCGGCCGTCAGGGAGACCCCGGCTCCTCGCGCTTCTATGTGTCGCTGCAGGACGAGTTGATGCGCCTGTTCGGCCCGGAACGCTTCAACCTGCTGCACACCCAGTGGGAGGAAAGCGAGCAGATCGCCTCCGGCATGATCTCCGGCCTCATCGAGCGCGCGCAGCGGAAGGTGGAAGGGCACAACTTCGAAATTCGCCAGCACGTGCTGAAGTACGACGAGGTGATGAACCTGCAGCGCAAGGTCATCTATGAACAGCGCCGCCGTGTATTGGAAGGCGATGACATGCGCGCCACCGTGCTGTCTGCCATTGACGCGACAGTGACCCGCCACGTGGACAAGTATGCCGGCGAAGCGGCTCGCGACCAGTGGGACCTGCAGACACTCGGCGCGGAACTGCTGCAGATCAGCCCGGAATTGCCGCTCTTTTTCGCTCCCGAAGAGATGCGCGGCGGCCCCTCCAGCCCGTTGCTGGATGCCATGTATCGTCGGCAGATTTGGGAGCACTACATGAACGGGCTGGCGCAATACCCTACCAGCCCCGACCTCAAAGACGGCATCATGGAGCATCTGATGCAGGCCTACGAACTTCGCGAGTCGGGCCTGGGCGAGGAGAAGATGCGCATGCTGGAGCGCCTGGTCATCATGCGCATCATTGACACCCGCTGGGTAGCGCACCTGGATGCCATGGACTTCCTGCGCGAGGGCATCGGCCTGCGCGGCTACGCGCAGCAGGACCCGCTCATCGCCTTCACCAATGAGGCGTATGAGATGTGGCGACAGCTTGTGGACGTGGAAATCCCGGAAGATATCGCGCAGAGCGTGCTCCGGGTGCGGCTGGTTAGCGAGGAAGAGGAGCATCGCCGCTCTTCGCAAAACCGCCCGATGGGCACCAACCGCGGCGACGAAGGCCCGACCGCCGGCGACCGCGTAGCCCACGTGCGCGTGGGTCGCAACGATCCCTGCCCCTGCGGCAGCGGATTGAAGTACAAAATGTGCTGCTGTGGAAAGCGGTAACACTCGGTCGTCGTGATGAACACCGCCCCCGGCCATCCCGATGGATGGCCGGGGGCGTTTTTTCTACACTTCTACCGCCATGACCACCCGCTGCCCGGCGGGACATTCCATCTGGAAGGGGCAAAATTCACAGTGCCGGCCCGGTAAGGGGGCAAAGCCTCCCTGTCGGATACCCCCCCCCACCCCGCGAAGCAGCAGGCGCTGCGACGCCAGCATATCATCGGTGACGCGCCGCTGGTGCACCGCGCGCGTTGGATCTTCCTCGTCCAGATAGACGATGGCGACGTCCGCGACTTCAATGCCCATTGCCGCCTGAATTCCCAGCGCGTATAAACCGACCTGCCGTAGATGACGTGGTGAATAGCGCCCGGTTTTATAGTCGAGGATCCACCAGCCGCCTTCATCGCGCGCCAACACGTCAATGATGCCGGTGTAGAGCACGTCGCCCTCGCGTGCCAGAAAGCGCTGTTCGCGATGGCGTTCCGACGCGCGAGTCACACGGCGATATATGTCCAGCGATGACAATCGTGCCAGGCAAGCGCGCATGTCATGCTCCTCGGCGGGCGTGATGGGTCGCGCGTGCTCCTTGCCAATCTCTGTCAACAGTGTCGAAAGTTGTCCGGTCAGGGCGGCGTCAAAGTCTACGCGTTGCAGCACGGCGTGCAGCAGCGTGCCGAATTCCGTGCCGTCAGTCCGTTCCCGCTCATCATCATGAGCGCCGTCTTCCCCGCCGACGACGGGTGGCAGCGCGCCGCGCGTCGCCTGTTCGCGATGCAACAGATAACGGAACCAGTATTGCCGTGGGCAGGCGTCATAACAGAGCGCGCGATTGACGCCGATGCGCAGCGGTAGGTCGCGTCGCGCCGGCCGCAGCGGGGCAAAACGCGCGATGACGGATTCGAAATCAGCCGGCCCCGCAGGAATCGGCAGCGCCAACCCGGCGCGGATCTCTTCCTGGCAAGCCTCCCACAGCGTGGCCGCCGGCGCGTCCTCGGCGGGTTGGGCGGCGAGCGCGTTCATCGCCTCTTCCGTCCACCGGCGCACGGGGTATTCCACGCCGTCAACCGCCAGCGCGCTCACGTCCCCATCCGCCGTCACGCCTGCACCGTCCAGCATTGCGGTCAACAGTTCCAGATACGTCGGTTGCATGACGTTCTTCTTCGTGAAGCCGGAGCAGATAAGGTGCTCGCGAGCGCGAGTCATGGCGACGTAGAGAAGGCGTTCCGCCTCGCGCGCCTCCTCCGCATCGAGGGTGCTCCGTATTGCCAGATACCCCGCGGGATTGCACATCTCATCCTCGGGCGAGGGTACCTGGCAGGCGATGCCAACGCCAGGCTGGTAGATCACGCGCTCGTGCTGGCGATGCGCATTCGCCTTGCCCCAGCCACAATCCGCGAGGAAGACCACCGGCGCCTCCAACCCTTTCGCGGCGTGAATCGTCATCAACCGCACCGTCCGACTCTTTTCGGCATCCAATGGCGCCGATGCCTCGCGTGGCGCGACATCCTGCAGATGCGCCAGGTGGCGGCGAAAATCCGCCAGATCAAACAGCCCCCATTTCTGGAAGGCGGCGGCGACCTCGCGCAGCTTGCGCAGGTTGGCAGCGCGCTGCTCGCCGTCGTCGCCGGCGAGCAGGCAGACGGCATAACCGGTGCGGTCAAGGATAACATCAAGGAGATCCAGCGGTTGGCCGGCGGGCGCCATCACCTGCAGCTCACCGAGGAAGGCACGGAACGCGAGCAGGCGCTCGCGGTCGCGCTGCGCGAAATGGGGGATCCGCTCCAGTCGTTCGATGCCTTCCCACATGCGCCCGCAGTAGCGCGGAAGGGCGGGACGCGGTTCGCCGTCCTCCGTCTCCTCTTCGTCGGCGAGGAACGGTTCGGCATGGCTAAGCCAGTACAGCGCGTCATCGCTGACGGACACCAGCGGCGAGCGCAGCACCACCGTCAGCGAGAAATCGTCCAGCGGATTTTCCACCACGCGCAGCAGGTGAACGATATCCTGCACCTCTCGAGCCTGGTAAAATCCTCGCCCGCTGACGACGTAGACAGGCACGCCGGCGGCGCGCAGCCGCCCGGCATACAGCGGGATTTCCGATGAAGTACGGAAAAGGATAATGAAATCGCCGGCATGGGCGTCCCGTAATTCATGTGTGTCAGCATCCTCCACCAGCAGCGCCGGTTCGTCATACTGGCCAATCACCTGCAGAATGCGGCGGGCGATCCAATCGGCTTCCCGCGTGCGCAGCGCGTCCGCGCCTTCCCCGCTCTCCGTCCAGAAGGCAAGCTCCAGCGACGGTGATGCTTTGCCGGGATATACCGTCTCTGGTGACAGCAGCGGTTGGAAGGTGAACTCGTCATCCCGGCGTTTCGGGAAGACGGGCCACCAGGCGGCGAAAAGACCATTGATGGGCTGCAGCACGTCGGGGCGCGAGCGATAATTCGTGCGCAAGGCCAACAGCGCTTCTCCCTCGCGCGCCAGTCGCGCTTCGTAGCCGAGAAACACGCGCACGTCGCTGCCGATGAAGCGATAGATGGACTGCTTCACATCCCCCACCGTGAAAAGGCTACCGCTCTCCCCGCACAGCGCGGAGATGATGCTGAACTGCAGCGGATTGGTATCCTGGAACTCGTCTACCATCACGTGCGCGAATCGTCCCCGACAGCGCCGCGCGACGCCGGACGCTTCATCCAGCAGCAGATCGCGCGCGCGCAGCAGCAGGTCTTCGAAATCGAGCAGGCCTTCCGCGTCCTTCGCCGCGCAATACGCGGCGTCGAACCGGCCGATAAGATACGCCATCGCCTGCAGATAGGGCCGCGCCACCTCGTCCAGCCGGGCGCCCAACCAGTGCTCATACGCGCCTTTCACCGACTCGCGTAACGCTTTAGCCACCCCGCCGGTTGGGCCGCCGGCGGGGGTCAGGCTTTTCAACAGCGTTACCGCGCGATAGTAGCAATCCCAGAACTCATCGGATTGCCAGGGCGCCTCCATAAGCGGGAGTATTTCCGTTTCGAAAGCTTCGCGCGCGCGGGTCAGCGCCTGCGTCCATTTAGGTGTGCCCGGGCAGGCGAGTAACTCGTCCATCGCCGCTCGCACGGCTTCGATGGCGGCTGCCGCGTCGGCGCCCGGTACGGGAGTGATGGTCGCCGCTTCGTACCCGTGCGTGCGACCGGTGCTGAAGGCATCGAGCAGCGCCCCGCGTAACGTCTCCTGGGGCATGTCGAGCAGCAGGCGGCTGACGTCCTCGCCGCTCTCCGTATCGCTCCACGCCACCTCCAGCACCTCATCCAGCGTTTTTTCCCGTAGCGTCACGGCCAGCGCGTCGTCGAGGAGGCGGAAGTTGGGATCAATGCCGGCCTGCAGCGCGTGATCGCGCAGCAGGCGCTCGCAAAAACTGTGGATGGTGCCGATGGGCGCGCGTCCCAGCGCACGGCGCTCGGCGTCGCGCCCCATTTTCAGCAACTCCCCGGCAATGCGCTCGCGCATCTCCTGCGCCGCCTTGCGCGTGAAGGTGAGGGTGAGGATGTTGTCTACCGTCAATGACGGATGTTGCTCCAGCAGATACAGATAGCGCGCGGTGAGTACGCGCGTCTTCCCCGACCCCGCGCCGGCGGAGACGAGGATTTTACGCGAGGTGTCGGTAGCGGCGCGATATTGCTCCGGGTCCAGCGATTGCAGAATCTCCAGCGTCACGGCGATTACCTCATCCTTCGAGCATCCTTATCAGTAGCATAATTCGTCGCCCGGTGCTGGAGCGCCTGCTGAAATGTAACAACCAGATCACTTCACCGTCAGCGTCTTCCCATCAATCGTGAGCCGGATGCTCTCGCCGGCGGAGATGGTGACGGTGGCCGCCGCGCCGCCGAAACGCGGGGTACTCGGCGGCGATGACAACCGGGTGGTGATGGGCCGCATGGTCGGATTGTGCGCTTCGAGGAACGGCGGCTTGCCGTCCGCCTGCCCGTCTACCACCAGCGCCAGCTTCACCGCGGGATTGTCGCTGACGAAGACGTTGCCGACCCACATCTCCTGCGCTTTTGCCGTCGGCTCCTGGAAGTAGGCGGTGTCACCGACCACCGGCACGAAAC
>JAKIYB010000141.1 GCA_022708765.1 Armatimonadota bacterium
GCTGGCGACGCAGGACGACGCGTTGCGCGCGGCGGCGCACGCGATCCGCGATGGACGGATCGTCGCCGTGAAAGGCCTGGGCGGCTTCCACCTGCTGGTGGACGCGCGAAACGACGACGCGGTACACCGGCTCCGCGCGCGCAAAGGCCGCGAGGAGAAGCCTTTCGCGCTGATGGCGCCGTCGCTGGAGACCGCGCGCGCGTTATGCGAAATATCACCGGATGAAGAGCGGCTGCTGTGCGCGTCGGCGGCGCCAATTGTGTTGATGCGGGCGCTGCTCGACGGAGTCTCGCCCGCCATTGCGCCGGGGAATCCGTACCTCGGGGTGATGCTGCCGTATACACCGCTGCATCACTTGCTACTGGCGGAGTTGGGCTTTCCGGTGGTGGCGACGAGCGGGAATCGCTCCGACGAGCCAATCTGCACCGACGAGCATGAGGCGCTGGCGCGGCTGCGCGGCATCGCCGACGCCTTTCTGGTACACAACCGGCCCATCGCGCGGCACGTGGATGACAGCATCGCCCGCGTCATCCTCGACCGCGAGCAGGTGCTGCGGCGGGCGCGGGGCTACGCGCCGCTGCCGGTGCCGTTGCCGGGGGCAGCGCGGTCCATGCTGGCGGTGGGCGCGCACCTGAAGGGGGCGGTCGCGCTCGCGGTAGACGGGCAGGCGATGATCAGCCAGCACCTGGGCGACCTGGAGACGGAGGAGGCAAATCGCGCTTTCCGCGAGGCGACCACCAGCCTGCGGCGGCTTTACGACGCCCAACCGGAAGCCGTCGCCTGCGACCTGCACCCCGACTACCGCTCCACCCGCTACGCCGAAAGCCTGGGACTGCCGCTGCTGCGCGTGCAGCACCACGTCGCCCACGTGCGCGCCTGTATGGCGGAGCATGCGCTCGAAGGCCCGGTGCTGGGCGTGGCCTGGGACGGCACCGGCTACGGCGACGACGGCGCCATCTGGGGCGGTGAATTTCTGCTGGTGGACGGCGAAGGATATACCCGTGTTGCCCACCTGCGCCCCTTCCGCCTGCCTGGCGGCGACGCCGCCGCCCGCGAACCGCGCCGGAGCGCGCTGGGGGTGTTGTACACGGTGTTCGGCGATAGCCTCTTCAACATGGATCTGCCCCTGCGCGCCGCCTTTTCCTCCGGCGAGTGGCCGGTGATGGCGACGATGCTGGCGCGGGGGGTCAATGCGCCGCTCACCACCAGCGCGGGACGCCTTTTTGACGCCGTGGCTGCACTAATCGGCCTTCGGAATGACGCTCATTTTGAAGGGCAGGCGGCGATGGAACTGGAATTCTGCCTGCTGGCGGACGCTGGCGCCTACTCCTTCGCGCTGGATGGGACGGTAGTGAACTGGGGACCAACAATTCAGGCGCTGCTTGCCGACCTCGGCGCGCCCATCGGCGTGATGTCCGCCCGTTTCCACAATGCGTTGGTGGCGATGATCGTCGCCGTGGCGCGGGCGGTGGGGGTGGAGCGCGTGGCGCTCACCGGCGGGTGTTTTCAGAATCGCTATCTCACCGAGCGAAGCGTCGAACGGCTGCGCGCCGCCGGCTTCCGCCCCTACTGGCACCAGCGCGTGCCGCCCAACGACGGGGGGATAGCGCTGGGGCAACTCGCGGATGCCTGCGTCAAGGGGTATAATGATGCTCAGTAAAGCGGTGACTGACTGCGAAATACCCTTAATGATGCTACCGGGGCCGCCGCATGGAATACGCATGCCGGTCTGGTCGCTCTTGCATGGCCTCAGTAATGCGTTGTCTGTCACCGATTTACCCAACGGTCTCCCGAAAGGTTAATGCCATGTGTCTCGCGATTCCCGGCAAACTTATCAGCATCAGCGGCGAGGAGATGGAGCGCACGGGGCGTGTCAGCTTCGGCGGAATCATCAAAGAGGTGAGCCTGGCACTGGTGCCGGAAGCGGTTGAAGGCGACTATGTCATCGTGCATGTAGGCGCGGCGCTGAGCGTGGTGGATGAGGCGGAAGCGGAGGAAACGTTCCGCTATCTGGAAGAGATGGGCGAGTTGGAATCCCTTTCCCCCAACCCCTTCCCCCGTGATGAGGACGGGGAGGCGGAGGAGCGGGCGTGAAATACGTGGACGAATACCGCGACGCCGACGCCGCCCGCCGGTACGCCGATGCGCTGGCCGGGCTGGTCACCCGCCCGTGGACGATCATGGAAATCTGCGGGGGGCAGACGCACGCCATCGTCAAGTTCGGCGTAGATGCGCTGCTGCCGCCGACGATCACGCTGGTGCACGGCCCCGGCTGCCCGGTGTGCGTGACGCCGGTGGAACTCATTGACAAAGCGGTGGAAATCGCCGCGCGCCCGGAGGTCATCTTCTGCTCCTACGGCGACATGCTGCGCGTGCCGGGCACGGCGAAAGACCTCTTCGCGGTGAAAGCCGACGGCGGCGACGTGCGCATCATCTACTCGCCGCTGGATGCCCTTGCCCTCGCGCGGCAGCATCCCGATCGCCAGGTGGTCTTCTTCGCGGTGGGCTTTGAAACGACCGCCCCCGCCCACGCGCTGGCGGTGGCGCGGGCGAAAACGCTGGGGGTGGCGAACTTTTCGCTGCTCGTGTCCCACGTGCTCGTGCCGCCGGCCATCCGAACGCTGCTCTCCGCGCCGGGCAACCGCGTGGACGGCTTCCTCGCCGCCGGGCATGTCTGCACGGTGATGGGTATGAATGAGTATGAACCGCTGGCAAAGCAATTCCGCGTGCCCATCGTCGTTACCGGCTTTGAGCCGCTGGACCTGCTGCAGGGCATCACCATGACGGTGCGCCAGCTTGAAGAGGGCCGCGCCGAGGTGGAGAACCAATACGCCCGCTCCGTGCGCGCCGAGGGCAACCTCCCCGCGCGCGCGCTCATCGCCGAGGTGTTCCGCGTGGTGCCGCGCAAGTGGCGGGGCATCGGCGAAATACCGGAGAGCGGATTGGGCCTGCGCGAGGAATATGCAAGCTTCGATGCCGAACAGCGCTTCGGCGTAGCCGCCTACACCGCCGAGGAATCCACCGAGTGCATCAGCGGCCTCATTCTGCGCGGAGAACGCAAGCCGCTCGACTGCCCGGCCTTCGGCACGCGCTGCACCCCGGAACACCCGCTCGGCGCCACCATGGTCTCCTCAGAGGGGGCGTGCGCGGCGTATTACCGCTATCGTAGGTAGGAAAAGCCCATGTGTTACCGTCCCGTCGCCACGCTGTCACTGGAAGCCTGCTCTCCTGGGCCGGCCATGATGCCGTTGGATGACGCGACGTGGACCGGCTTTGACGGCTGGGAAAATCCGCCGGCGCCGCGCGGGGTGTTCAACCTGGACTCCGGCTGGACGGTGGAAGAAGAGGATGGCCGGCGCGCGCTGGCCTGGCACTGGCCGGCGAAGGGGTGGACGGGCTGGGAGCGCGCGGTGATGACCGGCGCCGCCGACTGGCGCGACTACCGCGTGACTGCCGTCGTGCGGCCGATTGACGCCGACGCCCGCCCCACCGAGGACAACCTGGCCGGCGGCAGGGCGCTGGTGGGCATCGCCGCCCGCATGGAAACGCTGCGCCGTTACTACCATTTCGCGGTGGAGGGCCGGCGACGACTGGTGCTCTATCGGCGCAACGATGACGAGTGGTTCCCGCTGGCGGAACAGGAAATCACGCTGCCCGACGGCGACCTGACGCTGGAAATGACACTGGACGGCGATGGCATCCGCTGCCGCTGTGATGAAACGGCCACCGAGTTCTTCGTCACCGACGATACCTTCCGGAGCGGCATGACGGGCGTCCGCGCCATCGGCGCTTGCCGGGTGGCGGCGCTGACCATCGCTATGCGTCCAACGGACGAACGGCACAATGACCGCCGCCGCCGGCTTCGCGAAGCGGAAGAGGCGGAGTGGGGTCGCGACATCCCCGGCGCCGAGTTGATTCACACCTGCGATTTGGACGCGCTGGGCGGCGTGCCGCAATGCGCCGACTTCGCCCGCGCGGGCCGTTTCGATCTGCTGGTGACGGGCGCATCCACGCGAGCGCTCACCGTGGAAGGTGAAGAACTGTGGGCGCTGGAGGAGCCGGTCTTCGGCGCCGTCTTCTCATCGGGTTATGTGGACGGCGGGCGGCTCATTTACGCGCTGGCGGGCCAGCGCGGCGGGCGCGAGCGGCTGACGAACTGGGGCGCGACGCTGGACTGGGCGGTACAGGATGAACTGCTGGTCATCCGCGGTACGGATGGGACGGTCCTCGCCCGCGCAAAACTGCCGGAGTTCGAGCCGTGGGTGAACCGCGCGGCGCTCTCCCCGCGCGGCATCAACCTCACCGGCGACGGCACCGATATCATCGTCCGCGAGTGGCGCGACGACCTGGGCGACGGCGGGGTGAACCTGTGGGCCTACACCCGCGACCTGCGGCTCCTCTGGTCGCACCGCGTGCGCGTGCCCTACGGCCATAACGAAGCGGTGCAGGCCTTCGACGTGGATGGCGACGGCCGCGAGGAGATACTGGCCGGCGGCACGCTGCTCTCGCCGGACGGAAAAGTGCTGTGGGAGCACGACCTGGGCGACGAGATGCTGGCACTGGGCGCGGGCGGGCACTATGACACGGTGGCCATCGGCAATTTTGCCGGCGACCCTGACCTCGACCCCGTCGCCTTCCTCATCGGCAGCGCCCGCGGCGTCTACGTGGTGGACGGCCGCACGGGCCGCACCCGCGCCGTCCACCGCACCGGCCACGCGCAAGACCACCACGTCGCCCGCCTGCGCGACGACCTGCCCGGCCTGCAGGTGCTCTCCGTCACCCGCTGGGGCAACCCCGGCATCCAGACCCTCTTCGCCGGCGACGGCAGCCGCCTCTGGTCCATCCAACCCGATTTCGCCGGCCAGGGTTCCCGGCCGGTCCAGTGGGACGACCGCACCCTCATCTGGATGAACACCTCCGCCGCCGCGCAAGGCCTCTACGACGGCCACGGCCGCAAAGTCAAAGACCTCCCCGCCCTTCGCAACCTGCTCACCGGCGTCCCCCGCAAAGATTTCCAGACCTTCTCCGCTCACCTGGACACCGACCCACGCGAGATGCTCTGCGTAGCGGTGGGGGGGATGCTGTACGCGTTTGCGCCGGGAGAGAAGGTTGAGTAACAGGTACGGAATTTTCCCCCTTACAGGGCATAGACGTTCTTTCGCGGTGTTATCATACAGGAAACGAGATACTACGGCAGAATGTCTACTGAAAGGAGTCGCTGTCATGGATGGAAAGCCGCTTCTGCTTTTTCTTCTGCTTATAGGCTTGCTGTATGGTGCGTCAGCGCAGACTCAGCTTGCTAATACTCAACGGCAAAGCCTTCAGCAAGCCATTGAGGCGAAGCAATGGGATCACCTTCCCGAATATAATGATCCCCTGGCCGCTGAAACGCTAGTGGCACATTTCGGGGAACCATTAGGTGTATCCAGCTATGAGATGGCTTGCCTCGGTTCTGTTCTGGTTGATCCCCTGCTGGCAAGGTTGCATGATCCTGATCCCCTGATTCGCAAACAGATACTGGAGGTGTTGACCAATATCTACTGCCGCGATGAGAACGGCATGGATGCATCCGATCCACGATTGATTAACACACTGGTGAGCGGAATGGCGGATGCCGACGCCGGTGTGCGTGAGAAGGCGTTTTATAACGCCTGCACTCTTATTTCAAATTGCGAAATCAGTCAGGAAGCATTTGCACGTTTGGAACAGGCTGTCGTAGAAGCCATTTCCAGTCCGGACACTCATATACGCAAGGCTGCAACGCGGGCAGCTTACGTTTTTCGCGCACCTGCTGTCCGTAATGCGTTAGTCACACTGCTGCAGTCACCAGATGCCCAAACCCGTCAATGGGCTATTCAACATTTGGGGTATTCACACGAACCACCTGCTGTGACTGATGCGTTGGTTGATGCGTTACACGACCCGGAAATCCATATCGAAGTCACATTGGCGCTGGCACGTCTTGGTGATTCACGCGCTATCGAACCATTATGTAGGCTGTTACAAGATGAGGCGTATTGTTACGAAGCGGTGGTGATGCTCCATCGGTTGAAGGTGCCACAGGCTATTCCCGCGCTCCTTTCACTGATAACCTCCAGATCGGTTCCCGCGCAAGACCGGGAACATGCCGCTATCGTCCTGGGGGAGATGGGGCTTCCCGCGCTCAATCCGCTCCTGCATGCCTGGAAACGCGCTGCTTCCCATGCAAAACCCTATCTGGCGTTGGCGCTGGCGTTTATTCAGGATTCCCGCACGATACCGCTGTTACGGCGCTATCTCTACCAGGCAAAGACTGAAGATCGTCAGCGTATACTTGGCGCGCTGAGTTACCGTCAGGATGCTGACACCGCCGCACTGCTGAAGACGCTGGCGGAAGGCCATTCCAGGGCCGTTGCTGTCGAGGCCATTGATAATATGAGTTCTCCTCCGCCACTGTCGTTACTCAAGCATCGTGATCCGCGGCGGCGTGAGGCGGTGCTGTATAACTTTGCCACAACTTATGGTCCTCTCGAACCGGTGCTTACCTGCCTGCGTGATCCTGACGTGCATGTACGAGCAGCGGCAGTATATGCCCTTCGGGAGCGCATTCCTGATTCGAGCATCGCTGAAGCTCTGGTTCCGTTGCTGTACGATCAGGAAGTATGCTTCGAAGCTGCGCTGATGCTTGCCAGGCAGGGAGATGCACGTGGCGCGGAGGTACTCATTGCGGCATTGCGCTCACCGGAAAAGCGAGAAGATGCTTTGAGGGCGTTTCAACAGATTCAAGTGTCGGCAGCGGTACCGATGCTCATCACACTCCTGAAGGATGAGGATAACAATATCTGCATTGCCGCCATGCGAGCACTGGGAGCGCAACGCGAACCGACTGCTACGGCGGCATTGCTTCAGATGCTTGAAAGTGGCCAACGCGATGAGCTTGTATGGGTGCTTATCGGCGCGCTAAGTAATACCGGTGATCCGCTGGTCGTGCAACCGCTGGTTGCGTTCATGGAACAATACGATTATGAGAATGCTTTTTATGTAAATATCGATCCTGCAGTTAAGGCGCTGGGGAAGCTGGGGGATCCTCGAGCGATTCCTGCAATTCTCCAGGCGATGGAATCCCCCCGAAACGTTCGTGAGGAAGCTGTTCCAGCGCTTGTTGCAATGGGTGATGCCGCTTACGATCCGGCGGTGAAGCTGATCGCTGATCCGCGTCCCTGGATGCGCGAAGCGGGCGTGACCATTCTGGCGCGTCTGGGAAAGCGAGAGGCTGCACCGTTGCTGGAAGCGGCGCTCTCCGACCCTGACCCCGAAGTGCGTGCTGCGATTGTTGATGCGCTGGATACGCTGCACAGCGCCAACGCTGCCGTGCTGGTGCCGCCTCTGCTGTCGGATTCGGCTGCAGTCGTGCGCCAGGCTGCCGCGCGCGTGTTGGGGAAGATGGGTGAGAAAGCCCACACTCCCGCGCTGCGACGGTTGCTCACTGATCCGAGCATGAGTGTCCGTTATACGGCCGCCGGTGCGCTGGCCAACTTTGGAGATGAACAGGGCCTGACGCTGTTGCTGGATGCCGCTGAGAATGGAACGCTTCCGAATCGGAAAATTGCGATTACCGTATTGGGGGAAGTCAACGATCCCCATGCGTTCGACATCCTCATTCGCATTCTGAATGATCGTACAGACCGCCATGCTCATGAAGCAGTAGCAAATGCGCTGGTGCAGCGTGGGGATACCAGAGCAATTGGCCCGCTAATGGAGCTATTCCAGCAGGATTACGATTATTTAGGCGCCATCGAGAGTGCGCTACGGAAATTAACAGGCCTTTCCACCGATTGGCAACTGCGTGAATGGTGGCTCAAGCAACAGCAGACGAAATGATTGAACCGAATGGGCTTTACGTTCCCCTGCTCACTCCACCCCCGCCAGCATCCCATGCAGCTTCTCCGCCAGCGGGCGGGGGATGCCGGGGGCGGCGGCGAGGTCGTCTACCGTGGCTTTGCGGATTTTCTCGACGCTGCCGAAGTGTTTTAAGAGCGCCGCTTTGCGGCTGGGGCCGATACCGGGGATCTCGTCGAGCAGGCTTTCCTTTACTCGTTTGTTGCGCAGGGTGGTGTGGTACTTCAGCGCGAAGCGGTGGGCTTCGTCGCGGATGCGCTGGAGGAGGTGGAGAGCGCGCGAGTGTTTTGGCAGGATGAGCCCCAGCTCTTTACCGGGGAGGATGATCTCCTCAAACCGTTTCGCCAGGCCGATGACGGGCACGCGCAGGTTCAGCTCCTCCATCGCCTTCAAGGCTACGTTGAGCTGGCCCTTGCCGCCGTCCACGATGAGCAGATCGGGCAGCGCGGCGAATTTGCGCGATTTCATCAGCGCGGCGCCCAGCCGCCGCTCCAGCAACTCGCGCATCATCGCGTAGTCATCCGGCGCGCCGGTGTAGTGGCGAATGTGGAAGCGACGGTACTGCGCCTTGTCCGGCAGGCCGTCGGTGAAGACCACCATCGAGCCCACCGCGTCCTCGCCCATCAGCGTGCTGATGTCGTAACACTCCAGCCGCTTCGGCGCTTCGGGCAGGCCGATAACCTCCGCCAACTCCCGCAGCGCCTCGCGCGCTTTGCGCGTCTCCTCGTCGGCCTTCGCCTGCGTCTGCTCCAGGTAGAGGCGGGCATTTTCCGCGGTCATCGCCAGCAGGTCGGCCTTCGGCCCGCGTTGCGGCGCCAGCAGGCGCACGCGCCGGCCCACGCGTTCGGTCAGGTATTCTTCCAGCAGGCGCCCCTCGCTGATCGGGTGCGGCAGCAGCAGCAGGCGCGGCGGCGAACCGACCTGCGTGTAGCGCTGGGCGAGGAAGGCGGTGAGCAGTTCATCCTCGCCCACCCCGGTGACGCCGTCCAGCAGGTAGTGCTGCTGATCGACCAGCCGGCCGCCGCGCACCACTGAGACGGTCATGCACGCCTCGTCGGCGCGGGCGTGGTAGGCCACCACATCCAGGTCCTCGCGTTTGGCGGAGACGGTCTTCGCGTCCTGCTGAATCTGCCGCAGGCTGGCAATTTTGTCGCGCAGGCGCGCGGCGGTCTCGAAGCGCCACTCGCCCGCCGCGCGCTCCATCTCGGCGGTCAGCGCGTCCAGCAGGTGGTCCATCTTCCCCTCCAGGAAGAGGATAGCCTCCGCCACCTGCCCGGCATACTCCTCGGGGGTGACAATACCCGCGCAGGGGCCGGTACACTGCCCGATGTCGTAATCCAGGCAGGGGCGTTTTAACAGCGCGCCCGTCTCGTCCCATGGACAGCCGGCGCGGCGCTTGGGAGAATTCCGCGTCTCCTGCCGCACCTTGAAGACACGCCGGATGAGCCGCACCACGTCCCACATCGCGCCCACGTTGGTATAGGGGCCGAAATAGCGCGCGTCTTTGTCAA
>JAKIYB010000142.1:0-285 GCA_022708765.1 Armatimonadota bacterium
GACCACCTGCATTATTACATCCACCAGACGAAAGTGGGTGTGGGCATCACCGGTTATCGCTGGAGTCACGGCTACGGCATGTTCCACCTGACCACCGGCGTCATCCCGCACTGGTTGAAGCAGGCCGACCTCGCCCTCGGCTCCCCGAGCGTCACGACGGAACAGCAGGCGGAGATACGCGCGCTGATGGCCTTCTGGGGGGAGCTCTTTTCTTCGCGCGATTACGCGCCGCCGGGTTACAACCACGGCAATACCGACATGGTAGCGAGCTGGGCGACAACGCTG
>JAKIYB010000142.1:295-4016 GCA_022708765.1 Armatimonadota bacterium
AACGGCCACCCGAAGGCAAAGGCGTGGGCGGCGATCGCTGTGCGCGATATTGACCACGCACTAGACAAGCGCTGGCACCTGCCTGACTATACCCAGGACGAGTGGTACGGCGCGCTGACGCTGGAGATGTGCACCTGGTCGGCGATCATGCTCAAGCAGGCCGGCTTCTACGACTTTTTCAAAGATGCGCGCTTCCGCGACGGGCTGGATTTTTACGGCAAGCTGCTCACCCCGCCCGACCCGCGCCACGGCAACGCCGGCGCCATCGTGCCCTTCGGCAACGGCCAGGGACAGTGGAACCGCTCCGGCATGTGGGCGGTGGCGGCGTCGGCGGTGAAGAAGGACGATCCGGTATTCGCCGGGCGGCTGATGTGGTACTGGCAGCGCGCCGGTCAGCCGGGAGCGTTTCGCATCGGCGATCGCAACGATTTCGGTTGGTCCACCCTCGGCTGGATTGACCCCACTATCCCGGCGAAGAACCCGGAGTTCGCTAGCGAGTGGCTGAAGGACTGGGGCATCCTCTTCCGCGCCGGCTGCGGTACGCCGCAGGAAACGTATATGGCGCTGCAGATGGGCAAGCCCGCCGGGCTTGGCGGTTACAACGCCGAGGGAGGCTTCCATCTGTATGCGCAGGGGGCGCCGTTGAGCCTTCTTTTCGGCATTCGCTCGTACGACGTGAGCCAGCACAAAGGCTCCGGCAACCTGACCCGGCAGCGCTGGCTGGCGAACCGCCCCAGCTTCGACAACCGTAATGAGCAGCAGGGCGGCACCGGGAAAGTGGTGGAATGGGCGCCGTCGTCCGGTGCCGACTATGCCTGCGGTGAGTGGACGTTCACACGGCTGCAGGCGATGGTGAATCCCTATCCCCGCGAGGGCGACGACCGCCTCATCCTCAGCAAGCCGCGCTGGGAGCCGGAAGGCCTGGAGCCGAACATCGCCGGTCCGATGAAAACGGTGCCGTCCATCACCTGGCGGCGGCAGGTGCTCTTCGTGAAAAGCCCCGACCCCGCCGGCCGGCACTACTTCGTCATCCGCGACAGCGCGAAGACGACCGTGCCGTGGGATTGGAACGTGTGGTGCCTCTCCTCCGACGAACAGGTGAAGGACAACACCGCCAGCTTTACCGGCAAGTTCGGCGTGGATCTGGACGTAGTGCCGCTGACCCCCGTTCCCGACCTCGTCACCGGCGCGTGTGGCCCGACGAAATCCTTCGCCGGTGACTGGCGCCAGCAATTGTACCAGGTGCGCCTGTCGGCGCAGGACGGGAGCTTTGCCGCCGTGCTCTTCCCGCGGAAGGAGGGGGAGGCGACGCCGAAGATTGTTACGAAATCGGAAGCCACCCCCATGGGGAACAGCGCCGAAATGCAGATCGAATTCGCAGAGGAAACTCATCGTGTATTGCTCCTGGATGATGCCGCCTATATATTACGCTTCCATGGAACACAAACGACCATGTCGTTATTTGGCACGGCGACCGGCCTGGGTGACAAAGGCCACAAGGTGTCGATCAGTGGTGACGATCCCCTCTCTGGGGCTGTCACCGTCACATTCACCGGCACCGGGATTTCCGGTGATGCCCACGGCCCGCAGCGCGAGGTAACCATTGAATCACCCGATGGAACGTTTACGACGCTCACCATTGACGGCAAACCTGTAAAACCAGCAGAGATGGACAAAGGGAAGGTACGGTTCAACCTTCCCGCCGGCGACCACACCTTTGTGGTAAAATAGGAGCGTATGCTTTTAATGGGCGGGCGAGCGTCCTCGCGAGCCGACTCCGGGTGGAAGTCTAGTATGTCGTGGGCGACGAATGGAATTCGCACCCGGAGTCGGCTCGCGGGGACGCTCGCCCGCCCGGGGAACACGGTAGGTTTTCATGTTCACCGGAATCATTGAAGAACTGGGCACCGTCGCGTCGCTGCGGCGGGAGGGGAATGTGGCGCGGCTGGCGGTGCGGGCGGAGGCGGTGCGCGGGGATTTGCGTATCGGCGACAGCCTGGCGGTCAACGGCGTCTGCCTGACGGTGGAGCGCATCGAGCCCGCGCAGCTCTGGCTCTCCATGATGCCGGAGACGCTGCGCCGCACCACGCTGGGCACCCTGCACCCCGGCGCGCAGGTGAATCTGGAGCGCGCGCTGCGCCTTGATTCCCGGCTGGGCGGTCACCTTGTCGCCGGGCACGTGGACGGCATCGGCGCCGTGCAGGCGGTGAGCGGGGTGGGCGAAGAGCGCGTCCTCACCATCAGCCTCCCCACCGACCTCGCCCGCTTCGTCGCCCCCAAAGGCTCCATCGCCGTGGACGGCATCAGCCTCACCGTCGTCGAGGCCGACGGCACCAGCTTCTCCGTCTCCCTCATCCGCCACACCCTCACCGCCACCACCCTCAACCTCCGCATAGTTGGCGATCCGGTGAACCTGGAAGTTGATCTCATCGTCCGCTACCTCGACCGGTTGGTCCACAGCAGCGGGCAAAGCGAGGGACTGTCGCTGGAGCGGATGCGGGAGTTGGGGTTCTGATTTTGATAAGGAGCCATGGATGCGCACCATCACCATCCTCATATTCCTGCTCTCCCTCGCGGCGGCTGCTGTTGCCACGCCCACCTACCCCTGGCTGAACACCCCGCCGAAGCCGGAGAACCGGCTGGAGCAGCGCATCGCCGTGCCGCGGGGGTTTACGCGGGTCGCGGTGGCGCCGCATTCGTTTGGCGAGTGGCTGCGGGGGCTGCCGTTGAAGCCGGGATGTCCGCCGGTGACGCTGTATAACGGGGAGCCGAAGGGGCGGCAGGACATGCATGCGGCGGTGGTGGACCTAGACGTGGGGACGCGCGACCTGCAGCAGTGCGCCGACGCGGTGATGCGGCTGCGCGGGGAGTATCTGTATTCGCGGAAGAATTACGCCGCCATCCACTTCAATTTTACCAGCGGCTTTCGCGCCGTTTTTGCCAAGTGGGCGCAGGGCTACCGGGTCTCGGTGCGCGGCAACCGCGTGAGCTGGATCAAGCGCGCGGCGGCCGACAGCTCGCACGCGTCCTTCCGCGCCTACATGGACACCGTCTTCACTTACGCCGGCACCGCCTCGCTGAGCAAGGAGCTGCTCCCGGTGAAGGTGGAGGCGATGCGGATCGGCGATGTCTTCATCCGCGGCGGCTTTCCCGGCCACGCCGTCATCGTGGCGGACATGGCGAAGGGTCGCGGTGGGAAAACGCGCTTCCTCCTGGCGCAGAGCTACATGCCAGCCCAGCAGGTGCACCTGCTGAAGAACCCCGCCGACGGCAGTCCCTGGTACCCGCTGGACTTCGGCGCGGAACTGGTGACGCCGGAATACGTCTTTACGCGGGGAGAGTTGAAGCGGTTCAGGTAGGGGGCTGCTGTCGGAGGGTAATTCGGTGACAACCAGCCCCGATTGCATCGGGGAGGCAGTCACCGAATTACTGAGCAGCTCCGCGGCCCCGGTGTTACTTCCGCATGCCGAGGTGACGCTGCAGTTCCGCAAGCAGGCGGGCGGCTTCGGTGTCTTCGTCGAAGAGGCCCATGTCGCGGCCTTCGTTGAGCAGGCGGCGCTGCACGGCGATGTTGACCGAGGCGCCCAGCGCGCAGCCGGCGCCGAAGAGCAGCAGCAGCACGCCGAAACCCGGCCAGAAGAGCAGGCCGCGCGCGCCGATGGCCAGCATGATGCAGGCGGCGGTGAAGGCCAGCGCAATCACCCCGCCGGGGGCGAGGCGG
>JAKIYB010000142.1:4173-9343 GCA_022708765.1 Armatimonadota bacterium
GCGGCTGCCGATACCGCTCGCGCACCAGCGCCGCGGCAGCGGACATTCCCTCTTCGCCCCACTCCGCGCCGTTGAAGCCGTCGGCAATCGCCTCCAGTTCAAAGAGCGGCCGGGTGCGCAGGCGCCTCTCCATCTCGATGTATCGCTGCTCGTCCATCGGCCTATCCCGCGGGGAGTTCCCGCTATCTACTCAGTTCCCTACTAAGAGGTGTATCCCTTCCGACATCTATCTATACGTCGGTAACACGTTTTTCTGTCGTTTGTTTTACGTGGCGTTCCCGGCGTTGTTACAGGAACTTCGTCATGCCGGTTAGTCGGATGGGAGTGGGAACTACACGATTGCAGGCCTGTTACCCCCGGTTGCAGGAATATTCGTTCGTACCGCGTAGTAACCGATAGGAGGATTTCATCATGCTGACCGCATCTACCCGAGAGGCTATTGTTGAACATCGCCGGCGCTTGCTGGACGCATGGGGATTGCAGGGGAACGCGCTGACCTACACGTCGCGCGAGGTGGCGGACCACGCGGTGGCGGGGGAACTGGGCTTTCGCCATCTGGGGGTGCGGTATTTTCAGATCGGCCGTCGGGACATCGCCTGGGCGGGGCCGCATCACAAGCACCAGGAGTGGACGGCACAGCTCAACCGATTCTTTCACCTGCCGTCGCTGGCGGCGGCGTATGTAGAGACGGGAGATGAGCAGTACGCGGAGGCGGCTTGCGATTATCTGCTGGACTGGATACGCGCCCATCCAACCCGCGCGGACTGGGCGATCGCGCCGTATGACAACACCCTGAACCTGGGCATCCGCGCCATGCAGTGGGTGAAGGTGCTGCCGATGTTCATCGCCAGCCCTGCCTTTGATGACGCGGCGCTGGAGGCGATCCTCGGCTCACTGGCCGCGCAACTTGACTACCTGAGCACTCATCTGGCGACCCACGCGAACTGGCGCATCGCGCACGTGGATTCCCTGCTCACCTGCGGGTTAAGCCTGCCGTTCCTGCCGGAGTCGGCGGGGTGGCGAACGCTGGCGGTGCGCGTGCTCAATGACGCGTATCATCGCCAGATTCTCCCCGACGGCGCGCACATCGAGCGTACCCCCGGGTATCACGGCTGGATGACGGAGGTGTTCCAGCGCATGTGGCGGCTCGGTTGCGCGATGCCGGAGCTGGGACTGGCGATGCGGCCGGAGCCGATTGCCCGGATGCATGACTACAACGTGGGGATGTCGCTGCCAAATGGCGCGCCGAACGGTCTGCACGACAGCAACAGCAGGCGGACGGGTGGGCCGGACCGCACGGCACTCGACACGCGCGCCGCGTTCCGGCTGGACGCGGGATTGCCGGAGGAACTGCCGCCCACCTCGCAGTTCTTCGCCGCCGCCGGACAGGCCTGCCTGCGCGATTCCTGGGAGCCGGACGCGGTATATGTGACTTTCGACGCCACTACCTGGGGGGGCGCCCACTGTCACCTCAGTCGCAACGCCGTGCAGTTCACCGCGTATGGCCGCCACCTGCTGCTCGACCCCGGCACGCTGACCTACGAGGTGAGCGACCCCAATATGGCCAGCGGCAAGAGCACCCGCGCGCATAACACGCTGAACCTGAACGGCTGGAACCAGTCGCAGGCCAACCCCACCGGCACGCGCTGTCACAGCCTGCCGGGGCACGATTTCGTCTCCTCCATGTATGAGGGTGGCTACTGGCCGGGCGAATATACCTGGGGATGCTGGGGCGGCCGCGGCCAGGGTCTCTTCGCCGAGCACCATCGCATGCTGCTGTGGGTGCGCGAGCGCTGCGTCATCGTCATAGACCACCTGCGGAAGGATCACGGCACAACGCCGTTGCTGGAAAGCAACTGGCAGCTTTCCGAAGGTCCGGTAGAAATCGGCACGGACCGCGCCGTTACCCATCATCAGGACGCGAATTTGCTGCTGCTTTTCCCGTTGTTGATTCCGGCGATGACGCTGACGGTGCATGAAGGCGAACACGACCCGCCGCGCGGCTGGCTGCAGGGCGACGGCGTCTTCGTTCCCGCGCCGCAACTCTGCCTCTCCACGCCAGAGATGGAGCCGCTGAACGCCTTCCTGCTCACCGTGCTTATCCCCTTCCGCGGGCCCGACGCGCCGGGGGTGACTGCCGTCGCCTCGCTTGACGAAGCCACTGCTCTCCAATACCTTCGCCTCGACTGGGCGGACGGCAGCGCCGACGAACTCTACGCCACCCCACGCCTGGAACAGGCTATCGGACAATACGGGGAGCTCGATACCGACGCCGCCCTCCTGCACCTGCAGCGTGATGCCGCCGGCCGCGTGACGCGCGGGCTGGTGGTGGACGGCACATACGCGCGTCCGTTTTCTGCGGAGGAAAAAGTGGAGATGGGAGTGTGGGAGTTTTAGTGAGGTGAAGAGGTGACGTCGGTTGCAATGACGGTGGGGCTTTTGCCGCCGCCCTCCTTCCGTGCTACAATAGCGCCATGACCATCGCGGATGCTCAGCCAGTGATCGCCACGCCGGAGCGCCGGCCGGATTACGATGAAATCGTGAATCTGGTGGCGCCGGGATCGCGCGTGCTCGATCTGGGGTGCGGCACAGGCGAGTTGATGGAGCGACTGATACACGAGCGCGGGGCAACGGCGCAGGGGGTGGATATTCATCAGCCCTCGGTGAGCGCCTGTATCAGCAAGGGATTGAGCGTCATCCACGGCGACCTGCATGAGGGATTGGCCGACCTGCGCGACCATACCTTTGACTTCGTCATCCTCAGCCGCACGCTGCAGCAGGTGGCTGATCCGGACAAGGTTATTGCTCATATGCTGCGCGTGGGCAGCCGCGCCATTGTCAGCTTCCCCAACTTTGCATACTGGCATGTGCGCCTGCATTTGCTCTTCACCGGCACGCTGCCCATCTCGCCAGCGCTGCCCTATGACTGGTACAACACGCCGAATATTCGCCTCATTACCATTGCTGATTTTGAGCGCTTCTGTAAAAAGCAGGGCTTTTCCGTGCTGAAGAGTCGCCCTCGCCATTGGCGACGGCACCGCTCCCCGCCGCATCAGCGTCTGCTTGGATTGGCGCGGTGAATATGGGATTTTCATGCTGGGCAAAGCCTGACGGAGGTTCTCCCCCATGCCTGACGTCATCTGTCTCGGCGAGTTGTTGATTGACTTTACCTCGCTGCAGCCCGGCGCGTCGCTGATTGAGACGCCCGGGTTTGAAAAGAATGCCGGCGGCGCGCCCGCCAACGTGGCGGTAGCGGTGAGCATGCTGGGCGGAACGGCGGCATTCCTCGGGATGGTCGGTGATGACGAGTTCGGTCGCTACCTGGCATACATGCTGGAGGACCGCGGCGTGGATGTGGGCGGCTTGCGCTACAGCGCCGACGCCCACACCACGCTGGCCTTCGTCGCGCTGCGAGCAGACGGCGAACGCGAGTTCATCTTCTACCGCAACCCCGGCGCGGATATGCTGTATGGCCCCAGCGACCTGGACGAGGGATGCATCGCCGAGAGCCTGATTTTGCATCACGGCTCCATCTCCCTTATCAGCGAGGCGAACCGCTCCGCCACGTTGCGCGCGGTGGAAATCGGCATGGCGCGCTGGTTTCCTATGATCCGAACCTGCGGCTGAACTTGTGGGACAGCGCCGACGCCGCCCGCGCCGGGATCGAACTGGGCTTGTCCACCACCGACCTTCTGAAAATCTCCGAAGAGGAACTGACCTTCATTACCGGCGAGACGGAAATCAATGTGGGCATGGCCCTATTACGCGCCCGCGGCGTGCCGGTGGTGATCGTTACCCTTGGCGCCGAAGGATGCGCGTATTCCTGGGGTGAGTATACCGGTCACGTGCCCAGCGTACCGGTAAAGCAGGTAGATGCCACCGGCGCCGGTGACGCTTTCATCGGCGCGGTGCTGTATCGCCTCACCCGCGAGACCCCAGTCGCGCTCAATCGCCACCCAGAGGAGATCGAGGACATTCTCGCTTTCGCCAACCTGGTGGCGGCGACCGTCGTCACGCGTCGGGGGGCCATACCCGCCATGCCGACACTGGAGGAGCTATAGGCTGCTTTGGTTGGTCATTCCCACGGCTTGTGCCGTATTCCAGTACAGCGATGGTTTGCATGCGAACATGCGCGGGTAGCATGGCTGTGTTTCCTTTCATCGTATGATTGCGTTTCATCACAGAGCGGAAAGAATGCGCAAGAGTAACGGGCTGCGCTGGCTGCTGGTCGTCTGGTTGATTTGCTGCCTGGCGCCGGTCGCGCGCGCGCAAGAGACCGCGCCGCCGCCCGACGGGCAGACCGCGCCCCCGCTGGTTTCCAATGACATTCCGCGCTTGCTCGAGTTGGGCCGCCATCTTGTCTGGCAGAACAATCCCGCGCTCGCGCCGGCCGGCGTAAAAGTAGATGCCTCACTGACGCCCGACGCGCGCAATGAAGCCGCCGCGCAGGCGCTGCGCACCTTCCGCTCCGTGGTGACCCGCGCGCCGCGCAATCCCGAAGCCTGGTTGTGGCTGGGCATCGCGCTCACCCACACGCTGCATTATTCGAAAGAGCATCCGAAAGGCGAGCGAAATCTCACCGATGCGGAAGTGAACGAAGCGCTGGACGCGTTCCGCTCCGCCTATGAACGTCAGTCTCACGATATCGCCTATGTGAGCTATTTCGGCGACGCGTTGATGGAATTGCGCCGGGACTTTGACACGGCGCGCAAGTTGTGGGATAGTTTTCTGCCCGTCGCCAAAGACGATATTCAGCGCGTGACCGCCCTCACCCAGGCCGCGCGCGCCTGTCTGAATAAGGCGTATTTCGGCAAGTCGGGCAATACGCTGTCCGCTGAACAGGCGAAGCAGGCGTACCTTGACGCGCAGAATTACGTGGTTCGCGCGGCAAAAATCGTGCCGAAGGCCGCTTGTGTGCGCGACATGCAGGCGCTGCTGCAGCAATATCGCAAGTATCTCACGGGGAAGTGACCGCGCAGGCGGCGCCCCCTCATCTCTCCTCGGAAGGATGAACCATGTGCGCATCGCAATTCGATGGCCGGAATGACCCGGTCATCCAGAAACCGTCCGCCACGCCGAATATCATTATCGGCATCGTCGTCGTGCTGGGCCTGGGCTTCATGGTCTGGCTCGGTTTGCAAGAGCCGAAGCGGAACACCCCGCCGCCTCC
>JAKIYB010000143.1 GCA_022708765.1 Armatimonadota bacterium
ATCGATGAGCTGGATAGCATCGCCCCGGCCCGTGCTCGCGCCGACGCCCAGCATCAGCAGAGTCTCGTCGCCCAATTGCTGGTGCTGCTGGATGGGCTGGAGGGACGGAACGGCGTGACCGTGCTGGCGACCACCAATCGGCCCGCGGCGATTGATCCCGCCTTGCGCCGTCCCGGCCGCTTTGACCGCATCATCTGGCTGCACCCGCCCGATCCGGCGGGCCGCCTCGCCATCCTGCGGCACCATCTTGCGCCGCTCCGGCTGGCGGCCGCGCTGGACCGTGACGCGCTGCTCCGCGACCTGGCCGCCCAGATGGAGGGCGCCACGGGCGCCGATCTCGCCTACCTGTGCCAGTCGGCGGCCAGCCGCTGCGTGCAGGAGGCCGTGCAGGCCGGGGTGGCGCCCGATCAGGCGGCGATCACCCACACGCATCTGTTGCAAGCGGTGAGCATCTGGCAGGCCGATCGGGAGGAGAGACGCCCCACTGATCCGCGCCTTTCCCGTCATGCATGACAGTGCATGAAGCTTTTTCATCTTTCTCGCGGGATTCGCCGTTTCGGCCTTGACACCCTCGGCCATTCAGAGCGATGCATTGGGCGGCGAACACATGAGTGGTGCGCGCTAAGCTGAATCGAGGAGCACAGGAGCATGATCACACGCCATGACGTGCGCTGGGGGATTGAGATTGAATGCGTTGGCCAAACTCGCGAGACGGTTGCCCGCGCCATCCAATCGGTAGTCGGCGGCGTGGTGGTGCATGTCGGTACCCCCACCGCCTACGATCCGTGGGAGGTGCGCGACGCGGGCACGTTCCGCGTCTGGAAAGTCGTGGCGGACAGTTCCCTCTCGAACGTCTCGGCAGACTTGCGGACGGAAATCGTCAGCCCCATCCTGGGGTATGACGACATCCCGCGGCTGCAGGAGATCGTCCGCGCGGTGCGCCGGGCCGGTAGCCGCTGTGATGAGCGGTGCGGTATCCATCTTCACCTCTCGCATCCCGACGTGACACCGAAAGCGCTGGCGAACCTGGCCAAAATGGTCTACAAGCAGGAGGAGTTGATCTATGCCGCGCTGGGGGTGAGTCAGGAGCGCATGGCGCGGTATTGCCGTCCCATCAACCCGGCCTTCATCGAGCGCATTACCAAAAACCCACCCCGGACATTTGACGCATTGAATCGTCAGTGGTTCGGCCGCTACACGCCCCACCCGCAGCGTTATGGGCCGGAGCGCTACTGCATCCTCAATTTGACGGCGTTCTTCTACCGTGGAGCCGTGGAATTGCGAGCGTATGCCGGCAGCCTGCACGCCGGCAAGGTGAAAGCCGCCATCCTCTTCAGCCTGGCGCTCTTTGCGAAAGCGATGAACGCCCACGGCACCTCGGCGCGGAAGCGGCGCTACGATCCTGCCAGTGCCAAGTACGATATGCGTGTCTTCCTCCTTAGGCTCGGTATGATCGGGGAGGAGACGCGCACAACGCGCCAGCACTTGTTGGCCTTGATGCCGGGGGATTCGGCCTTTAAGTATGGGGCCAGCCAGCGGCCGAACAAGCGTGCCGAACAAAAAACCGAAGCGACGACCGGGGCTGAAGCTGAGAGGCTTCAGCCCTCGTGCTAAGAGGAGGAGATCACCGTGGAAAAACAACCTGTTCCTGTTCCCGCCGCCGTGTATGAGGGGTTGGAGGCCGTCCGGTTATCCGGCGCCACCAATATGTTCGATCGGCCCCGCGTCATCGAGCTGGCCGAGGTGATGGGGTATGACGAGACGGCTGCCTGGGTGCGCGATCACCGGAGCGCGTATGCGCACCTGCTGTTTGCCGGCGTAATCGTCGAGGAAGGAGGCCGATGATGTGCGGCCTGGTTGGCCTACTTGCGGGGCACCGGCAACAGCGCCGCCTGAAGGACATCGAGGCGCTGACTGATGTCTTCACGATGCTGCTCCTGCTGTCCGAGCACCGTGGCCCCCATGCCACCGGCGTGGCGTGGGTCAAGCAGGATGGGACCCTGCAGGCAGCGAAGGCACCATTGCCGGCTCGTCAGTTCGTGCAAACGAGCCGCTACCTCGACTGGCTAAGGCATGAGGGCATCGCAGATGGGAAATATTGCACCAGAGACCATCGAAGCGTATTTCGCGGCGATTCGCCGCCGTGACATCAAGCTGTTAGACCGCTACCTTGCGACATATCCAGACATCGTCTCGGTTCGGGAAGATTCCCGCTTTACAACCACGGGGCTCCATGTAGCATGCGCGTTGAATGATAAACGCATGATTTTACGCCTGCTTCAGGCTGGCGCGCCGCTCACAATCACAAATGGATTTCACGACACGCCCCTAATGACAGCGGTACACGCTGGACACTCGAAAGCGGTGCAGATACTGCTGAACCATGGACAGCATCCCGACGCTACTGACATCGCGACGTTGAGAACGACACCGCTTCATATTGCCGCTCGGAATGGTGATGCGGCCATTGCCTCTCTACTTATTGCTGCCGGAGCGGCCATTGACGTGCGCGATTCCAGTAATTGGACACCGTTACATCAGGCGGTGATTGGGCATGGGTCATTCGACTATATGGGGGAAGGGCCAGTGCACATGTATTGTCACCTGCAAATGCGCGTGCTGACGCTGCTCCTGCGACATGGTGCTGATCCGAACGCGCGCGGCTGGAGGGGGGCAACTCCCCTGCATGAAGCTGCGAGCGTAAATTGCACGAGAATCCTCCGCCTGCTTCTCCAGTATGGAGCCGACAGCACGATACGCGATGATGCTGATGAAACACCGTTGGATCGGGCGCGACGAAGAGAATACCCGGAGATTGTGGCCGTGCTACAAAGCCTCCCAGGTTGACGAATACGGCCGGCGACTCAGTGTCGGGGAGGCGTAGCCTGGTACCGTTCTTCCCACTCCTTCGCCCGCTGTTCGATCCGTTCTCGCTCTGCTTTCACTGCGGCGAAGTAATGCATAAGGGCGACCAGCAGAATGGCCCCCAGGACAAGACCGCCGAGTATCGCGATAATACCCACACGCAGGGCAAACGGGTCGCCGCCCATACTTCACCTCCACGGGAGTGTCATCTATTCGATGCCGTTTCACACAAGGCATCTAGACGCCCTGTCGCGATATCAGTCAGGATTCGTTTTCAGGTTCAGCAACGGACTGCTTGGCCCGGAAGGCGCCGCCGGTTTCGCTCCCCCGGCGTCCAGCAGCGTGAGCGTGCGCTCCAATTCGGCGGCGGAGCGCTTATAGACGCGGAAGATGCGGCGCACCTGGTCTTTGAGCACCGCGCGCCCCGCCGGCGCCAACTGCGCCCCGACGCGGATGGCGTCGCTCACCTGCCCGGCGAGGAAGAGGTTGGTGGCATACATGAGCCGGTCTTCCTCGCGCAGCGCCAGCCCCAATTGCTCCGCCCGCGCGTAGTTGCGGCAGATCGCCGGCACCAGGTTGGGGGTGTCCGTGCTGCCGCGCACCACCTGCTCGTTCTGATAGGTCGCCAGTACCACGAACGCCTCCGGGAAGGTGGGGTCAATGGTGGTGGCGCGGTAGGCGTAGACTTCCGCCTCCGCGTAGGCGCTCAACGCCGCGTCCGCGTCGTCATGCGCGGCTATCCCCTGAATGCCCGCCAGGTCCGCCTCCAGCAGATACACCTCGGCGCTGTAGGGCTCAAAGGTATGCAGCGCCTCGATGACCGTATGGGCGCGGGTGGTCGCCGCCAGCAGCCGCTCGCTGTCCGCCATGCCGACGGCGATCTTCGCGTCCTGCAGGTGCTGCTGTACCAGGTCGCGCAGGATGAACGGGTCGCGGTCGAGCCGGCGCAGGCCCTGCGCCGTCACCTCGGTGAAGCGCTCGTAGGTGCGGTCGTATTCAGCCTTGTTGCGGGAGAGGAAAGCGGCGAAACTCTCGCGGGTGGGGTCGGGTTTCAGCCAGTCGAGACGGGTGCGCAGCACCTTCGTCCAGATTTCGTAGGTCTTTATGTCGCCCGACTCGATGCCCCGCCAGCCCGGACGCGCGGTGAAGGGCAGCGAGCGCTGCAGCGTCCGTTCGGCGTCGTCGAGGGCGGCGAAGGCGCCTTGCGGATCGCGGGTGAGCAGCGAGCCGGCGCGCGCCAGGTGCGTCGTTGCCGTCATGGTCAGCGCCGATGCGGTGAGCGCCGTACCCACGTGCAGCAGCGTACCGAACAGGATCACCACCCCGGCCAGCGTCAAGCCGCGCGTTGACGCCCGGCTGAGCGGCGCCACCAGTGGCCGTTCCTCGGCGGTGAGCGCCGCCAGTAGCCCCAGCGCCAGCCAGCAGGCGCTCAGGGTGACGGCGTTGTCGAAGGCGAAGAGATTCGTCGCCAGGTAGGCGGTGAGCAATCCCAGCAGGCCGAGGGCGAGGAAGGCCGGACGCGGCTCGCTGGCGAACAGGCGCCTGCCGGCGCTGAAAGCAGTGATGACGAGGAACACGAACGCGGCGAACCCGAGTAGGCCGGTTTCCGCCAGCAGTTGCAGCGGCAGGTTGTGCGGCTGGGCGGTGCTGTAGCCGCGATCCAGCGCCATCCCCTGCTCGCGCGCGGTGCTGGAGGGGCGAAACTGCGGGAAGATGGCGCGGATGGAGCCGATGCCCCAGCCCTGCACCGGGCGTTCCCCGAAAGCGCGCGCCGCGCCGGCCATGTAAACAAGGCGAGTGGTGATCGTCGCGTCTTCCATGTTGACCATCGAGGCGACACGGTGGCGAAGCACAGGGATGGCGGTTGCTATCACTGTTAACAAAATGCCGCCGATGAGCACCACACCCCAGGCCATTCGGAGATTGGAACGGTGCTGTGTGGGAATTTTCCCGATCATGCCCATGAAAAATGGCACAGTGATCGCCAACCCCACCCATGCCGCACGTGCCTGGGTGAACAGCAACGCCGGCAGCATCACTAATACCGCGCCCAGCAGCGCCACCCGGCGCTTTGGACAAGTCGTCGCTAGTGCCGCGCCCACCCCCAGCGGGATGAGCATCGCCAGATAGGTGCCGGTGAACATCGAGTTGCCAAGGGTGCCGACCAGCCGGATACCGGAGAAATTCGGATTGAGACCGGTGTAATCAGTGAGATACATCCCAGCCAGATGATCGGCCAGTCCAATGAGGGCAACCAACCCGCCAGTGATGACGGCTAGCATCATTGCGATTTCGACCTCGGCTGTGGTGCGCACGAAGCATTTAACGCCGATGTAGAGCAGGACCATCGTCAGGATATACAGCAACCCGTCATGGTTCCACAGCGGCCCCCACAGTGAGATGGCGGGATAGGCGCTAGCGACGGCGGAAATGAGCACGGCCAGTGTAAAGAAGCCGACTGGCACGTCGAGAGGATGCCACCGCCAGACGATGCGCCGTATGCGCGCCCATGAGAGGATGATACTTGCCGCCATGACGCCGACAATCGTCAGCAGCAGCAGTCGGCGCGGTGTATCCAGTGCGTTGATGACACCGACGCGCGGGGACATCACCAGCAGTGGTGTCAACGCTATGGCCAGCAACACCAGGATGCGACCAAATTCCTGGAATGACGCGGGTATACCCGGCGGTGCGGTTTCGGTAGGTATTGCCGATGGCCGTCTCTTTGGATAGGTGTGTGGCATACTGGAAAATGATTTCGACTGGTAGTCGTTGCATTCCTGCCAGCGTTTTTATCTGGTGGGGTATACGCACATTTTGGTGAGCCTCACCCCACGTGCATCGCTCCCTGCACCATCGGTGCGGCTTATGTGTTGGAGAAGCATCTCCACCGGAGTGACAATGAGTCAACGTCCGGTGGTGTGCCGTGCCATGCCATGAATGCAAGTATCTGGGGATGCGGGTCGGAAAAGTGGGGAAAGCAGCGATGAGTATGATCGCGACGATCTTGCGAAAACGCTTCAAGGACAACATCAGGCAAATCACCCGGCGCACGCGCGGTATCAGTCCGCAGCGTATGCGGGAGGAAGTCAAGACCGCCGCCATGGGCTGGGTGCGAGACTTCCACATCTCGGCGATGACGAAATCCCTGCACCATACCGTGCGCATCTCGCGCTGATGCGCTGAAAAGGTACTGGCGGGGATACCGTTACACTAACGATTCGATCGCCCGGAACCCACTCATCAAACGGGATTTTCATTACCTCTTACATGATGATCGTCTGTTCATCATCGGTGGATGAGCCCAATGCGCTCGCCCCCCTGTGCGGGCTTCCTCCCCCGGCGTTTCGGCAGAACGGGCAATGACGGTGCAGCGGTATTACGCAGCGTCATAATCAGCGCGTCAATATCGGCCACTTTGGACAGCAGACGCTCACGGCGTCTGGCAAGTGTGCCGATTTTCCGCTCAGCGGCTTTCCCACCTTGCCGAAGTGCCTTCTTGCGTTCGCGAAGTTTCTGTATGGCGGCTTCGACTTCTTCAATCGTCATGTTCTCAATTGACATCGCGTACCCTTTCTGTCGGTGGTGTCAGCGGTAGTGTAGCACACTACTGAGGCTGGCGGCTAGACCATAGCCGGAGGCGTTGTTGCGATCTCGGATTCAGCGGTCTCATCCTGCGGTTCTTCTTCAACGCTCATGAATCGTGATAACACACGTTCAATCCACAACGCGAGGCGGTGTTCTATGCGGGTGACTGCCGGTTTACTCTGCGTGTCCCCAACCCACGGCAAACCGATCAACGCGATTGCTGCGGTAAGAATAAACAGGAGGATCTTCTGATACAGCGCCATATGTTGTATATCTCCGAAAATCCCCTGCCAGCAGAGAGAGACTGTGGCGATCGCAATCAGGGACCGGATATACGTCATAGGTATGCCAGCAACGACCATCGCACAGCAGGGGACATGGATCAGTCGAGTGGTCGTGGCGGCTGTTCCGGTAAGTGGTAGATATGGATGGTATGTCCCGCGTGTGCCACCGGGGTGTGACGCAAGAGGGGGCGGTAGTCGACGCCGCACAAGCTGGCGTCGTTCACCAGGTTCGTCACGCTGATAGCCAGGTAGCCTTGGTAGGTGCGTAGATCGATCCGTGCGCCCCGATCATGCATCAGTCCAGTGCCCAGCAGGGACACACACTGCAAACCATAGGCTTCCGGGGGCGTGGTGCCGAAGTAGCTGAACGCGAGCGGCGGGTGGCCGTGGGCACGGTGCCAGGTCGCCAGCCGGCCAAGGTCCTGGCCCCAGTCACAGTTCGAGTCCACCAGTACGCGCCATCCGTCCTGCGGGCCGCCGGCCGCCTCGTTGAAGTAGGCGAGGAAATCCGGGCCGACGCGGAGAACGGACCAGGCTTGCAACCCCACGAGCAGCAGCACCCCTGCGCGGAGCACCCCTGAGCGCTGGGCCAGGGGAGCCCAGGCGCCGACGAGGATCGCCAGCAGCCCGGTGAGGGGCAGCAGATGCCGAATGCCTTGATTCATGGCTCCGCTGATCACCGCAAGAGCCAGGAAGCATGCCAGCGCACCGCCGAGTGCAGGGAGTGCGGGTGTGGCGAGACCGAGGTGTCGGCGGGCTGTCGGATGCAGTAGAACGATCCCAAACCCAAGCCAGAGCAGCAGGGTGGGGAGGGGCGTTTTCACGCCAAGGACCACCAGCGTGTAATACCACCAGTTGTGCCCGGTTTCGCTCGTGGTGCCGAGGAGATAGGCGCTGTGGCGCGTCTTTTCAAGCAGCACGGTGCGCACACCGCGGAAGTACTGGAGCGCGGGAACCGGAGAGCGCTCGATCCAGGAGGCGGTGGTGGGCAGCGGTACCCCCGGCTTTTTCCCGAGGGGTTCCACCGCAAACCCATACAGGCCCCACACGGTGAGGGCGGCGATTCCCCACACCAGGAACAGGACCCGGACGACGGCACGCCCATCACGGCGGGGTGCCGTCGGGGCTGGCACAGGGGCCGGGGTCAGGAGGACCAGGAGCAGGCTCATGGGCAGGATCGCCAGGGCGGAGAATTTTGTCCCGAGCGCAATCCCCATGGCCACGCCGGCGCCGAGGAGACGCCACCGTGTCGGCTGGCGCCAGCCCCGCCACAGGAGGTAGCACGCGAGCAGCATGGTGGCGGCGACGGGCATGTCGGTCGTCGCCAGGCCGCCATGCGCGAGGACAGCGGGATCAAGGACGACGACGCTGAGCGCGAGCAGGCCCCCCCAGGGGCCGAAGAGCTCACGCGCCCAGGCGAACACGACCACGGCGAAGAGAAGGGTGAAGGCGAGCACCGGCCCACGCGCGGTCTGAATCAGGCGCACGCCGTGTGCCGGATGATGCCAGACGGTGGCGCGCGCGATCGGCCAGATTGCCAAGGTGCGCCACGACGGGTGCGCCGTCGAAAACCCATCCCACCCACGCCAGGCCACCGGCAGCGCTTCCAGCACGTTGGCCACCGGCGGGTGATGGAGACTCAAGCGCCAATCCCCGGTCCGGAGAATGGCAAGGCCCCGTGTGACGTGGTTTTGTTCATCGTAGGTGGGGGCCATCGCGCCTTGGGCCCAGCGGATAGCGCCAAGCAACAGACTCAGCAACGCCACCAGGATGAGCGTCTGGCCGATGAGCACGCAGCGCAGACGGCGGTGGGTGTCCGGGCATGGGGACGCGACGGCGGGCGGGCAGGCGGGGGTGAGCGTCATGGGGCTGGCTCCGGGGTGGGCACGGGCAGCGGGGCCGGGATTCGTGTCAGCCATTCCGCCGACAGGTTGACCCGTCCCAGCAACATGCCGTTATTGTGCGTCCAGAGCGCCGCGTAGCCGCCGGGCAGTGGATCAGGGTCTTGGTAAGTCAGGGCCAGTCGGTTATCGAGGAAGACGCGCAGGGCGCCGCCGCGCTTCTCGACGCGCACGTGGAACCAGCGGTTATGCCCCTGACCAAACGCCGGCAGCAGGAAGTCGGGGTCGGTGGTACGGGCGACGACGACCCCGCGGCGCAGCAAGACGGTTTCCGGATTGCCGAATGCGCGCGTTGCGCGCATGACCGTGTAGCCGCTCTCGAGCGTGTGGCCATCCGTGCAGAACGACAGATTCAGATCACGGAAGCGTTGGCCATACTCCTCGGCTACATTCTCATACTGCATGCGGACGCCAAGGTACGCCTCAACCGCCTGATCGCCGTCGAGACGGAGTTTACACCAGGCCGTTGGCCGTCCACTGCCGTAGCCGCCGAACCAGTTGAACTTGGGCTTGCACGTCCAGCGCGCCATCACCGCCCAGACGCCGCCCTCGGTGCGCCAGAAGATCGGCGCACGCTCAAACGTCTCCTGGAAGCGGGTGGCGTGCACGGTAAGGGCGGCGGCCGGCAGCTGACGTGCTGTGACGCGAAAGCCGACCATCTCAGTCGCGAGGG
>JAKIYB010000144.1:0-8849 GCA_022708765.1 Armatimonadota bacterium
AGGATGGCGGCGCCGCTGAACAGGCCCGCGAGCGCCCCCACGCCCAGGTCTACCGCGCGCACGCGCTGCCCGCGCTCGGTGATGAGCGCCGTCAGCAGCGTCAGCGCGCCGCCGGTGAGGTAGAAGATCGCGCCGAACCCCGCCGAACTGCCCGCGCCGACGGCCACCGCTTTGCCCTTCAACAGCGACATGGCGATGCCGTTGTTTGCCCACACCGCGAAGAGGAGCAGGCCGTAGAGCAGCAGGTGCTCCGCCTTCGTCTCATCGCCGGCGGCCATGTCGCGGGCGAAGGCCAGCAGCATCAGCACGAAGGCGAGAAGGGTGAGCGCGTCCACCCACAGCAGCGGCTCGCGAAAAAACCACGGCGCGACGGCGATGGGCACCACCAACCCCAGATTTACGAAGGTCCAGTTCACCGAAGCGGGCCCCATGCGGTTGGCGGCGACGATGGTGGGGATGCCGACGAAGAAGAGCACGCCCATCGGCACGCCCAGCGCCCACAGGCGGCCGTCGCCCCACGCCGTCGGTTCCGAGAACGATGTCGCCAGCATCAGCAGCCCGGCGGTGAAGAGAAAAGCGAGCGTGAAGGGCATCGCCCGACACTGGCGCTGCGCGCTGACTTTATACACCAACCCGAGCAGCGCAATGGCCGCCCCGGAGCCGGCGGCGGCAAGAAGGGCAATGGGCGAGTATGACATCGCGCGCAGTATAGCCCGCCGCCTGCCAGCGGTCAAGCGATGATGACAGGCTCCCCGCATAGAAGGACTTCCCGCCGGGAATATCGAAGCAAACGGTGAGCTTACACCTCGATAACCGGGAGCGGGCGATGACGATCTTTGACCTGTTGGCGCGGGCGGCGGAGGCACACCCCGAGGCGGCGGCGGTGTGTTATCGCGAGCAGACCATCTCCTATAACGCGCTGCTGCGGCTGACGGAGGGACTGGCGGGCGGGCTGGCGGCGCTGGGGCTGCGCCGGCGACCCCGCATCGGGCTGCTGCTGCCAAACTGCCCGCCCTTCATCACCACCTACCTGGCCGCCGCGCGCCTGGGCGGCACCGTCATTCCCATCAACGTGCTGTATCGGCCCGATGAAGTGCGGTACATCCTGCAGGACGCCGAAGCGGACGTGCTGGTCACGGCCGAGCCCTTCCGGCCGCTGGTGGCGGCGCTGCGCCCGCACCTGCCGCATCTCGCGCATGTGGTGATGGCGACCGAGGGAGAGGTGCAGCCGGACGAGGTGGATTTCCGCACCCTCGCCGGGCACGCGCCGCCGCGGCATAACGCCATCTCCGAGCGCGAGATCGCCGTCATCCTCTACACCTCCGGCACCACCGGACGGCCCAAGGGAGCGATGCTCACCCACCGCAACCTGCTCGCTAACGTCGAATCCTGCTACAACATCTTCCATGTCGGGCCGGAGGACGTGCTGGTCTCCGCGCTGCCGCTCTTCCACGCGTTCGCCGCCATGGTCTTCCTGCTGCTGCCGTTGCGCGGGGCGTCCCGCATGCAGCTCATGGAGCGCTTCCTGCCCGCCAACACGCTGGAATTGCTGGAATCCTCCGGTGCCACCCTCTTCGGCGGGGTGCCCAGCATGTTCGGGCTGATGCTGCAGGTGCCGCCGGAGAGCCGCCCGCGGCTGGACGCGCTGCGCATTTGCGTGAGCGGCGGGGCGCCGCTGCCGCCGGAGGTGTGGAGCGCCTTCGAGCAGGCTTTCCATGTGGCGCTCATCGAGGGCTACGGCCTCACCGAGGCATCGCCGGTGGTGGCGGTGAACCCGCCAGACGGCGTGCGCAAGCCGGGCAGCATCGGCCTGCCGCTGCCGGGGGTAGAGGTGAAGATCGTGGATGAGCGCGGGCGCGGCGTGCCCGTGGGTACTATCGGCGAACTGGCGGTGCGCGGCGGTAACGTGATGAAAGGCTACCTGCACCGCCCGGAGGAGACGAAGCAGGCGGTGCGCAGCGGCTGGCTCTTCACCGGCGATCTCGCCCGCGCCGACGAGGACGGCTATCTCTACATCGCCGGCCGCAAGAAGGAGCTCATCATCGTCGGCGGCCTCAACGTCTATCCCGGCGAGGTGGAGCGCGTGCTGGTGGAGCATCCCGCCGTGCTGGAAGCCGCCGCCTTCGGCGTGCCCGACTCCACCCGCGGCGAAGCGGTGTGGGCCGCGGTCGTCCTGCGCCCCGGCGCCGAAGCCACCCCGCGCGAATTGCAGATATTCTGCCGCGACCGCCTCGCCGATTTCAAAATCCCCCGCGGCATAGACCTCCGCGCCGAACTCCCGAAAAACGCTTTAGGAAAGGTCATGCGCCACGTCATCAGCGCCGAAGTGGGCCAGCGCCGGAGCCGGGCGGGGGAATAACGACTCGTACTTAAAACGCTTCCTCATCCTCTGGAGGGCGAGACTCCGTCGAGCCGCGTGCGTAGGGGCAGAACATGCTGCCCTACATACCTCTCGCGCGTAACCTTACCCCTTCGCCAACGCCGCGTTCGTATACGCCGGCTCATCGGTGACGTCCCGTTCGATTTCCAGAAACGGCGGCAGTTCCACCGGTTCGTCAATAGCGTCCAGTTCCACCTCCAGCAGGCACAGGCCGGGGTGGGGGTCATGGAAGGTGTCCAGCTCGAAGTAGTGGGCGCCCCAGAGGAAGGATGTCCGCGTTTTGCGGATGGGGCGGCGGGCGGGATCGGCCTGGGCGCGAAAGGCGTCGTATTCGGCGACGGTGATGGCGCGCTCGATCTCGATGCGCTCGCCAGGGCGCACGTCCTGCTTCACGGTGTGGGTGCAGGCGTAATGCCCCTGGCGGCCGCGGCGGCGGATGCGCGCGGTGCCAGCGTCGGGGGTGCGCAGGTACCACTGCTCGATCTCCACCGTCACGCTGTGTACCGGCAGCGCCGGCGGGCAGGCGCGCACCAGATACTTGCGCTCGATCTCCAGCGGCTGCGGGATGCCGAGCGCGCGCAGGATGGCCGCCGTCACCCGTTCCAGCTTCGCGTCAAAATCCGCGACGGCGGGGATGACGCGCAGGTGCGGGTGGCCGGTCCACGCCTCGCGGGTGCGGCGGTCCAGCGCCAGCGCCGCCGCGTGCGCTTCACTGCGCGCCGGGTTGCTTTCCAGCGTGTAGGCATCGGCGTCCGCCGTCGCCAGGTGCAGCACCGCCTCGTAACGGCCGTCGCGCAGCAGCGTCTCATTTAACCCGCGCTCCGCGAGCAGGCGCTCCCAGGCGTCCGGGGTGAGGAAAGCGGCGCCGTCCATCGCCCCGCGGTCGCAGAGCACCGTCGCCGGCCCGTCGCCGCCGCGCGCAATGGCGATGAGCGCGTCTTCCATCGCGAGCTGCACCGCCAGCAGGTTGCTCTGCCGGAGAAAACGTTCCTCCGGGGTGAGGTTCGCGAAGGGCGCGCCGGCGAGGGTGAGCAGCGTGGCCGCCTCCGGCACGCGATACACCCGCCATCCCAGCGCCTGCAGCCGCGCCGACACGAGCGCCAGCGCCGCGGTTTTCCCGGCGCACGGCCCGCCGGTGAGGACTATGCGATGCAGTGGCGCGCGCGTCTCCATGAGTGATGACTATTCCCCGGCAAAGCGGCATGTCCCTGCCGGAACGCAGCGCACATCATGCGAGAAGAGGGAACCTCTTCGGCAGCGCGAAGAATAGCAGCAAGAGCGGGGAGGTACGGCGATGATGCGATGGGTGACATACGGCGCGCTGCTGGCGCTGTCCGTGCTGGCGTGTGGCGAAGGCTTTGAAAGCGGCTTCCTGACCGCATGGCAGATCCCCGGGCGAAACATGCCGGGCACGCCGCTGCCGGCGAGGGCTGCCATTCGCCTGGCGGACCGCGAGCGGGGCGAACCGGTGCATGCCGGCCGCTACGCCCTGCGCGTCGAGTCGCCGAATGAAGTGGCGGTGTCGCCGGTGGGACGCGTCGCGCTGGCCGATTCACCTTCCGGCTACTGGCTGGTGGAAGGCTACGTCCGCGTGGAGCGCGGGCAGGTGTTTACCAACGCCTACTTCTTCAACGCCGACGGCGGCTACGTCGGCGAGAAGCAGTTCTTTTTCAAAGCCGCGCCGAACTGGCAGCATTTTCGCGTCGTCGTCGGCCCGCCGGACAGCCAGGCGGACGTGCCGCTGCGCCCGGGCGGGGTGAGCTTCAACTGGCCGTTGCGCGTGCAAAATGGACTGGCCTATTTCGACGATTTCGCCATCACGCCGCTGGAACTCAGCCGGGTGGAAACGCTGAATCCCGGCTGGCAGCGCGCCGACGGCAAAAATGCCTTCCGCGTGCGGGTGAAACTCGTCGCGCCGACCGTTCAACCCACGCCGGGCATCGCCGGCTACGGCAGCAACTGGGACGCCAACGCCGATCCCGCGCCGATCCCCAGCACGCCGCGAGCGGGAACGAAGGTGGTGCTGCGTCCCAACCGCCAGGGACTGGACACCATCGAACCGGCGGTGGCAACCACCGACGCCAATGGCGAGGCGGTCTTCACCGTGCGCGGCACCCATGCCGGCACCGTGAAACTCCATGCCCACGCCCCGGCGCCGGAAGGCGCCCCCTATGGCGAGCGCCTCTGCGCGACGCCTGCCGTCATCACCTGGGCGGAGCCCTCTACCACGGTGACCATCGAAGACTTCACCGACCACGCCTGGACGCAGGAGTTAGTGCAGTACCGCATGGCCTGGGCCAGAGGCGAAGCAAATCCCGCTACTCTGCGCGTGAAGAACGCCGCCGGCACCGTGCTGGCGTCTCAGCTTGATGATGTCCAAAAACACGCGGACGGCAGTCTCGCCAGCGCGCTGGTTTGCTGGTTGGCCGACCTGCCGGCGATGGAGAAATGCCGCTACACGGTCACAGCCTTGCCGATGAATATGCGCGTTGACATGGCCTCGATGCCCGTCACCGACCTGCGGGTATCGCCGGGAGCGACCGTCACGGAAATCGCCACCGGCCGCATTGCCGTGCGCCTGCCGGCGAAGGCGTTGGCGGCCAGCCAGCCGATGAAAGAAAACGTGCCCGGCCCTATCGTCGCGGTGCGCGGGCGCTCGGGCAACTGGCTCGGGCGTGGATGGCTGGAGCATCCGGAGGGCGTCTACCGCATGACGCCAACGCTGCGCGCGCGAGGGCCGGTCTTTGCCGACTACCGCGTGGAATACGAACTGACGAATGGCTGCTATGTGGCCGAGATGCGCATCATCGCCGGCACCGAGGTCGCGCTGGTGACCGAGGAGTTTGACACCGGGGCCGGCGCCTTTAAATTCTCCCTGTATGAGGGATTGCAGCCCGACACCGGGCGCTGGCGCGGGCACAGCGGACGGCCGGCGTTCGCCCCTGGTTATGGCGGCGGCCGATCGGGCAAGGAAGCCGTCTCTCCGCTGAAGTATGACCGCGAAGGCCAAATCTTCGGGCTGGCGGGCTGGATGACCTGGTGGCCGGACACCGGCTTCTACTGGGGTGTCTATAACAGCAATAATCCGCGGTCCGATTATCTCGGCATCTTTCGTGTGCGCAGCGGGCAATGGCGCAACCCGACATGGCCAGGCATTGTGATGTCGCGCAAGCCCGACCTTGTCGCCACGTTCGGCCTCGGAGCGGGCAAGCGGCAGTGGGGCCTGTATAACAGCACCGCGGCGGAAGCTATTCCAGGGTTGATCCCCGATGTCGAACTGCCGGAGAAGCTGGACACCGCCGAGAAGGTATTGGTGAATAACAGGCTGCGGACACAAATGCGAGAGACGTCGCGCTCGCCCCTCAACCGCGCGATGATCAAATACGGCGAGATGCCGTTGGACAAATACAAGGACTGGATCCTCGACTGGCCCGGCGCGGACGCCGATGTCTACCCGCGCATGTTCGTTGCCCCCGGCCAATTGGAGACGGTGCGCGAGCGCGCGCTGGCCTACCCACCCATCAAGGCGCGACTGGGCGCGCACACCGCCAAGCCGCTCACCTACCTCGTCACTGGCAACGAGGCAATGGGCCGGCAGCTCTACGACGCCCCGCAGGGCGGTGACTACAACTGGATGGGCCAGATGCTGCGCATGCAGACCGACGTGACGGAGTGGCTGGAGGGCGAGGGCGACACTGGCACGGCGATGCACAACCTGCACGGGCAGATCCGAATCCGCGGCAACGCCTTGCGTTATGACGCCGCGGGAGCGGTGAAGGAGCTCACCCCCGCCGAGCGCCGCCGACTGCGCGCGCTGATGGCCTTTGAGGCGCACAAAGCCGCCGACCTGGACTGGGTGCCCTTCGGCACCGGCTTCCATCTGGGCAACCCGAACATGCCCACGGCGGTAGCCGCCACCATCGGCCTCTGCGGGGCGGCGCTGCCCTCGCACCCCTACGCCGGCGAGTGGATGGACCGCGCGTACCGCTATATCCGCGACACGCTGAATGGTTTCGTGGCGCCAGGCGGGGCGTGGAACGAATGTCCGCACTACCAGATGGACGCCAGCCTGCAGCAGATTCTGCAGCTCGCGACGGCGCTGAAGAACACCGGCTACGCCGACCTCTATCGGGAGCCGAAGCTGAAGGCGACGATGCGCTACGCGGCGGAAATCTGGACGCCGGTGGACACGCGCACCGGCTACCGGGTGATGCCGAGTATCGGGCACAGCGGACTGGAGAGCACCGCCCTTTTCGGATGGATGGCGGCGGGCACACGCGACAGCGACCCCGGCTTTGCCGCCGAACAGCAGTGGATGTGGGCCAACGGCGGCAAGTTGATGAATTACCCCTTTGACGAGCTGGTCATTGACCCCGCCGCGCCGACGCAGGCGCCCGCCTTCATCAGCCGCAATTTCCCCGGTTTCGGGGTCATTCTGCGCTCCGGCGCCCCCGCGCCGGATGAGACGTATCTCTCCTTCCGCGCCGGTTACTGGACGAGCCACTACGAGGACGGCGACCAGGGATCGCTGGTCCTCTACGCGAGGGGCGCGCCGCTCTGCCTGGATTTTGCCAGCCAGTATGCGCCCACCGTGGGTCGCCAGTATATGCATAACCGCGTCTCCTTCAACCATCGCTACAGCCGGGACAGCGGACGCATCACCGCCTTCGCCGCCGGACCGCGCGCCGATTACGCCCGCGGGCGGGTGAGTACCACCACGCTGATGCAACTGCCGGAAACGCCGGAAGAAGAAGCCGAACTGCATCGCACGGGGGTGCTGCAGCCGAACACCATGCCGCCCACCGAGACGGTGAAACCGATCAACTGGGATCGGCAGGTCCTCTTCATAAAGGACCCCGATCCCGCGGCGCCCAATTATCTGGTGCTGCGCGAGTCCTTCAGCGGCAACACGACGCTGCCCACCGACTGGAACCTGTGGACGCTGGCCACCGGCGTCACCTGGGAGGGCAACCGCGCCACCGCAGCCGCCATGTTCGGCGGGGTGCTGCTGGACGTGGTGATGCTCGATCCAACCAGGCCGGCGTGGAGCACCGGCGAATGGGCGCACAAATTCCTTCCCGGCAATACGACGGTGCAGGGCTGGAAAGACGCCAACCCCGACAAGCCCTACGAGGAACGCCAGAAGCTGCTGCGCGTGGCGCAGGGCCCAGGACAGTGCTACTTCGCCGTGCTGTACCCACGGCTGGCAACTGAGCAAGCGCCGACCGTGACGGCGGTCGCCGACGGCAAAGCGGCGAAAGTCGAGCATGTCGGGGGTATGGATCTGGTCATCCTGCTGCCGGATGCAGTGCCCGTGCAGGCCGAAGGCGTGATGGCGCAGGCGGCGGCGGCCACCGTCTCCCGCCGGAAGGGCAGCCTCACCCTTAGCCTGCTTGATGGCACGTCATTGATGGTGGAGGGACAGGGTGGTTTCGCGCAGGCGGGCGCCGGCAGCGCAACTCTCATCTTCACGCCGACGGAACTCACCCTCACCACCGACGGCGCGGCCCGCGAATTGGAACTCGCTCTCCCCGCTCGGTGGCTCGCGGCGGCGCTCCCGGCGGATTGCCCCTTCGCGCTCAAAGAGCGCCGTGGCGGCTCCTGGGTGCTGGCCGTCCCGGCCGGCAAAGCGGCGATGACGGTGACGCTGCCGTAATTGCACCATCAGAGGAGGTACCCCAATGATCCGACTCGGTATGATCGGCGGCGGCATGATGGCCGGCGCGTTCCTGCAAGGGCTGCAGGCCTTGCAGGGCCGGCTGCACATATCGGCGCTGGTGGATATTGACCAGGAAAAGCTGGCGCGCGCGAGCGCGCACGCGCCGGAGGCCGTGCTGGCGGCTGACTACCATGACGTGCTGGACGCGGTGGACGCCGTCCTCATCGCGCTGCCGCACGATCTGCATCACGTGGTGGGCCTGGCTTGCCTGGCGGCGGGCAAGCACGTGCTGATGGAGAAGCCGCTGGCTATCACCGAGGCGCAGTGCCTGGAACTGCTGCACGCCGCGGAGGCGGCGAACCGGGTACTCAGCGTCGGCTACGTGATGCGCCACGACCCGCTGTGGATAGAGATGGGCCGGCTCATCCGCGAGGAAGTTTACGGCACCGTCTTTCAGGTCTCCATCTGGACGGAACAGTATACCGACACCAGCCGCGGCGCGTGGATCGCCGATCCGCGGCGCAACGGCGGCGGGCAACTTTTCAGTCATGGCTGCCATTATATAGACCTGCTGCTGCACTGGCTTGGCCGTCCCGTGTCGGGCACGCACACCGGCACGGTGCTGGGCACACCGTGGATGGAGATGGAGGGCACCAGTCAGGTGAGCCTGCGCTTTGTCGGCGGCGCGCTGGGCTACCACGCCGGCACCTGGGGCGCGCGGGGGTCGCGGCTGCGTTATGCCGTCCACGCCCACTGCACGGAAGGCATGCTGGAACTGGACCACGCCGCCCGCACCATCACCCTGCACCG
>JAKIYB010000144.1:8859-9221 GCA_022708765.1 Armatimonadota bacterium
CTGCCGGCGCTGCAGGCAGCGCTGGCGGCGGGGGCCGTGCAGGAAAGCCCGGAGCGCACCATCATCGCCCGGCAACCGGCCAGCGGCAAAGCCACCAACGCCGAAGTGGCCGAATTCCTCGACTGCATCGAGACGGGCAAAGCGCCCGTCGCCGACGCCCGCGCCGCGCTGCAAAGCCTGCGCGTCATCTGGCGCCTCTACGACGCTGAAATGCATGGGGTCGTCGCGGACCTGCGCGGCCTGGGCCTGGATGAATTCGTGGACGGCCCGGTCGTCCGCACGGCGGGGCAGCAGGGGAATGCACAGGATGGATAGGATAATGTTTCCGTTAGCGCAGCCTTTCCCTCGCAAGCGAAAAGTTC
>JAKIYB010000145.1 GCA_022708765.1 Armatimonadota bacterium
ACGCAACGGCGTCAGCGACCCCTTCGAAGTAGCCGACCGCCGCATTGACGAGCTCGAAGAACAGCTCCATCGCCTGCGGGAAGTCATCGCGCACTCCTCGTAATGCGTCCAGAGCCGATTTATACACACCCGGCGGGAACGTCGCCCGACGTTCCCGCCGGGTGTGTCGTCTTCTCCCGCTCCGTCCGGACGTTAGAATGCAGCCATTCCTGGGAACAAAAGCATCTGACGGCGCGTTCCCCCTCACTTGCCCCCGTGTCATGTTGGCGCATGTAATGGAGTCACATTGTAACCGGATCGGCATAAATGACGTCGTGTAAGGAATATCCCATCGTGGCATTCCCTGTAGCGCGGTAGGCAATTATGGCCGGATAAACAGTCTGGTGGCGGACTCATCCGCACATCGCTTCGAGAATGCCGCGGCGGGACATTCTCTACGCGACGCATGGACTGAAATGAGCAGCAAGCTTCAGCGTGTGTATTTCCGCGCGTACGAGTAACGGCGAGGAAGCGCTTGCAGGGCTTTTCCGCGTTTGGGCGAAGAGAATCCCTCAACATTTTCACTGTCGAGGTTTGTGATGGAGAAACATCCGCAGGTGACCCTGGAGCGCATCGGGCGCGTGGTAGAAGAGCTGTCACGCTCGCTGTGGATGGACCGACGCCCACTGCGCGTCGCGGTCTATCAGTGCGCAGAGCCGATTCCATACGAGGACGCCGTGCAGCAGGCGTATCAGCCCGTTGAATTGGGTTATCCGTGGGGGCCGGCGTGGTCCACGGCATGGTTTCACCTGGAGGGCGAGGTGCCCGCGGAGTGGGCGGGTCGAACAGTGGCGGCGCTTATTGACACCGGCTCCGAGGCACTGCTGTGGGCGGACGGCGCGCCCGCGCAGGGACTGGATGAAAATCGCCGCGACTTCACCCTCGATTGCCCGTTCGTGGATCTGTATGTCGAAGCCGCCGGTAATTTTCCCTTTGGTTTCGGTCACGGGAATGCGAACCCAACTCCTTTCGCGCTGAAGCAGGCGGAGGTCGCCTGGCTGAACCGCCCGGCCTGGGATCTGTATCACGACCTGCGCGTGCTGCACGGCCTCATCGAGCAACTCCCGGAAAACTCGCCCCGCCGCGCGAAGCTGCTCTACACCGTCAACGAGGCGGTGAACGCCTATTATCGCGGCGGCGACGCGAAATACGAAAATGCCCGCGCCATCCTCACCGCGGCTTTCGCCGATCCCGCCTGCGCCTCCGCCAGCGACGTCACCGCGCTGGGACACTCGCATATTGACACCGCGTGGTTGTGGCCGCTACGCGAGACGGTGCGCAAGTGCAGCCGCACTTTCGCCACCGTGCTGCGTTACATGGAGACATATCCGGAATATCGCTACGTGCAGAGTCAGCCGCAGCTCTACGCCTTTATGAAAGAGCGCTTCCCGGCGCTCTATGCCCGCATCAAGCAGGCGGTGGCGGAGGGACGCTGGGAGCCGGAAGGCGGCATGTGGGTGGAAGCGGACTGCAACGTGCCGTCCGGCGAGGCGCTGGTGCGGCAGTTCCTGTACGGCATGCAGTTCTTCCGCGAGGAGTTCGGCATCGAATGCAGCATCCTCTGGCTGCCGGATGTCTTCGGGTATTCCGCCGCGCTGCCGCAGATTCTCCAGGGCTGCGGCATTCGTTACTTCCTCACGCAAAAGCTCTCCTGGAACCAGTTCAATCCTATCCCGCATCACACCTTCTGGTGGGAGGGCATTGACGGCTCGCGCGTGCTGGCGCACTTCCCGCCCGCCGATACCTACAACGGCGTGGTCACCCCGAAGGAAATTTTGCACGGCGAGCGCAACTTCCGCGACAAGGACCGTTCCGACACCTGGCTGTACCTGTTCGGCTTCGGCGATGGCGGCGGGGGGGTGACGAAGGAGATGCTGGAGGCGGCGCGCCGCATGCGCGACGTGGAAGGGCTGCCGCGGGTGGCGCAAGGTTTCGCCCACGAGTGGTTCCCGCGCATGGAGGCGGAAGCGCGCGACCTGCGCACCTGGGTAGGTGAGTTATACTTCGAGCGCCACCGCGGCACCTACACCACGCAGGCGAAGAACAAGTGGGAAAACCGGCGCTGCGAATTGCTGCTGCGCGACGCCGAGTTCCTCGCCGCGCTGCATCCCGCCGGTGCGGCGGCCTATCCGGCGGAGGTGCTGGCACGCGCGTGGAAACTCGTCCTTCTCAACCAGTTCCACGATATTCTGCCCGGCTCGTCTATCGGTTGGGTCTACGAGGATTCTCAGCGCCAGTACGCCGAGGTGCATGAAGCGGGCGATGCCATCATCGCCGACGCCACGAGCGCCTTCGCGCAACAGATTCACACCGACGGCATGACGCACCCGGTGCTCATTTGGAACACCCTCTCCTTCGCGCGCAGCGGCATGGTGAGCATCCCGTGGAAAGGTTCGGCGAAGGTGGTGGCGCAGGCGCCGAAGGGCGAACTGTACCGCACGCAGCTCAGCGAGGAAGACGGACAGCGCCGGCTGCTCGTCGAGGTGACGGACGCCCCCTCAATGGGCTACACGGTGTACGACATCCGCCGCGGGCGTTTTGCCGAGGATATCGGCGATGTCGCGACCGCGACCCCAACAGCGCTGGAGAACGGCCTGGTGCGCGTGACGCTGGACGCGCGCGGCGGCGTGACCTCCTTCTTCGACAAGCAGGCGGAGCGCGAAATCATCGCCCCCGGCATGGCGGGCAACCTTTTCAAACTGCTGAACGACCATCCCACGAACTGGGATGCCTGGGAGATTGATCCCTTCGCGGAGGAAGTGACCACCGACTTGCTGGGCGAGGCGACGATCACGGTGACGGAGAACGGTCCGCTGCGCGCCAGCGTGAAGGTGGAGCGCGCCCTCACCCCGCGCGCGACGCTGACGCAGTATATCCGCCTGGAAACCAACAGCCGCCGCCTTGATTTCGAGACGATCATTGACTGGCGCGAGGAACACGCGCTGTTGAAGGTGGCTTTCCCGGTGGCGGTACACAGCGTTCGCGCCACCTACGAGATTCAGTACGGGCATGTCGAGCGCCCCACCCACCGCAATACCTCGTGGGACATCGCGCGCTTTGAAGTGCCGGCGCACAAGTGGGCGGACCTTTCAGAGAGCGATTACGGGGTGGCGCTGCTGAACGACGGTAAATACGGCTACGACGTGCAGGGCTCCGTGCTGCGCCTGACGCTGTTGCGCGCGCCGAAGTCACCCGATCCCGACGCGGACATGGGTGTGCACCGCTTCACCTACAGCCTGCTGCCGCATCGCGGCGACGTGGTGAACAGCGGCGTGCCGCTGGCGGGGTATGATCTGAATGTGCCGCTGCGCGTTTCGCCGCTGCCGGTGCGGGAGGGCGTGCTGGCGCAGGCGCACAGCTATTTCCGCCTGGACAAGCACAACCTGCTCATCGAGTCAGTGAAGCGCGCCGAGGACGGCGACGGTCTCATCGTGCGCCTCTACGAAGCGTATCGCCGGCGCGGCGTCGCCCGCCTCATCACCAACGGCCTTTGCTCGCGCGTGACTCGCACCGATCTGCTGGAGCGCGACCAGGAAGAACTTCCCGTGCAGGGCGGCGCGGTGGAGCTTCCTTTCCGCCCGTTTGAGATTATCACGCTGCGGCTGCGCTAAAGGACAGCCTTGACAGCCGTTGCATCATCGTCATTCGGGCGGGGGAGAGACTGTCCGAAGGATGAGAATTCGGTAATGACAGAGCCCGTTCGCCTACGCTCACACGGTCATAGCCAGCGCCGGGATTATCGCCGCCAGGTCAGGGAACCACTGGTCGGCGGCGGTGGCGATGGCGGGATCGGGGCTGCTGGGGACGACGTAGACCGTCATGTCGGCGGCCTTACCGGCGTGGACGCCGTGCAGGCTGTCTTCGATGACCAGACAAGCGGTGGGGTCAACGCCGCCCTTGCGGGCGGCGGCAAGGAAGATGTCCGGCGCCGGTTTGCCCCGTGCCACGCTCTCCGTTGAGAGGATGAACTCAAAACACTCCAGCCAGCCGAAATGGTCCAGCGCCAGCCGGATGCCTTCCGGCGGGGAGCCGGACGCGACGCAGAGGCGCCGGCCTTGCAGCGCCCGCAGCAACGCATCGGCGCCGGGCATCGGCTCCAGTGGGCCGGCGAAGCCCTCCATCAGATACTCGCGCAGAATGCGGCCGCAGTCCTCGGCGGTATAGCCGTCGGGCCGCAGGTTCTCCCAGGTCATCCGCCCGACGTCCCATGCGTTCATGCCCTTATACTGCCGCGCGATCGCCGGCGTGTAGGCGTGTCCGAGTAATCGGAACAACCGCGCCTCCGCCGTCTTCCAGGTGGCGGCGCTGTGGATAAGGGTATCGTCCATGTCGAAGATGATGAGGTCGAAGGGCATGGGCGTATTATAGCGAAATGCGGTGGTAAAAAGGTAGTCCGCGCCCTCCGCGGCGCGTGGTTGACGCATCTTTACACCGTGACCGACGGCGGTGTTGGCGGGCACGGTTTCTCATTTCGGGAACACGCGCCGCGGAGGGCGCGGACTACCGGATTTCTGATGCGGGGGGAATGACGGGCTCCTTTGCATACGCTTTGCGCACTGATGGCCGGGTAAGAAGAATGATGACGATGGAATAAATGAGGAGATTACTTGCGGTCAGGATGATGGTTGCCGTCGCATCGAACGGTATACGGCGCGTCTGGAAGATACACCACTGAATAAGGAGCCAGATACCGTTGATAACGACAACGCGCGCAACTAATGTGACGATGAGTTGCCAGATGATGCCAGGCCGCATGTGCAGCAGGGTGATTCCGTGGATGAGATATACTGCCGCAAAGGCGACATGACTTCCGATTAACACGTACTGTGCGTGCTGTGCAAGAAGAAGCATTGACGGCAGGGCGCCAGCAGCATCGCGGAAGTCTGCCATTAATGAGACGAAAGCTTGCAATGCCCCGTACATGAAGATGGCCCATGCCGCTTCAACCAGGGCGAACAGAAACAGGATGATGGCGCTTATCGTTCCTAACAGCGGCCGACGGGTGGGCGCCGTCATGCTAACCGGCGTCGGCGGAATCGCTGCGTAGGTTGGTTCCTCTGTCATCGTGTATGCTCCTCCTGAAGGTTGGCGCGGACTACCGATTATCAGCGGGCGGACGCGCGATGGATTCTACGGTAAAGGCTTCACGAACGGACGGACGGGTGAGGAGAAAGATCGTCAGGCTGTAGACAAGAACGTTAACGATAATATAGAGCAACAAGTCTAGAATGCCCGAATAGAATCGGTGTAATACAATCCTTTGGAAAATGAGCAGACCATTCACGTATACAAATCGCGCGATGAGTAAGCTAATGATCTTCCGAGGTGTCCCAGGCCTTTGTTGGAGCAACCGTACCCCATGAAGTAGGTAAAACACTGTGAAAGCGAGTGACAAGCCAATAAGACCGGCATATGTAATGCTCAGGGAATACATTTCTGCGACAGTGCTATTGATGTACCGAGCGACATAGTCTGACTCGATGCTGATCCAACCGGCCATACATAATTCTACAGCGGCGAAGAGGAACAGCAATCTCGCGCACCAGGTCACCAGCACCGGCCGTCGCGGTTCGGCGGTTGCCAGCACCGGGGTGGGCGGCACCAGAGCGACGTATGGTGTATCTTTGGTCGGCTCCTCTGTCATTATGCTTCATGCTCCTTCCGATGGTGCTCGCTTTGCTCCGTAGTCCGCGCCCTCCGCGGCGCGTGGTTGACGCATCTTTACACCGTGACCGATGATTGTGTTGTCGGACACGATTTCTCATTCCGGTACCACGCGCCACGGAGGGCGCGGACTACCTTATCTCCACTACCGCCTCATTAATCTGCGGCAAGGTTAACTCATCATATCGCAGGTCCACCGGGATGGCAAAGCGGCCGGGTTTGGCGTCGTAGGGGAGGGTGACGTGGATGGGGAGGCGGGCGACGGTTTTTGGGGGGATGATGGCCGTCGTTTCGTGGCTGTGGCCGCCGCCCCAGGCGCGGGGGAGGGCGGCGCGGACGGCGGCGTTGTGGGGAACCGTTGAATGGTTGGTCACCATCACATCGAGGTGGAAGATGGCACCGGGGGCAAGGTGCTGCTCGTAAGGGGTGCAGTAGACCCAGCAGTCGTCCATGCCGTAGTTCGGGTGGTCCCAGGGGAAGAGGGCGCCAAAGCTTTTCTCGCGTTTCGCCAGGTTTGCGCGCATGCAGGCAATCTCTTCCGGGGTGAAGTCGAAGGCGACATCCACGTGCGGATTGAACAGCATGTCGGGCTTGAGTTCCTCGACCAGCGCCAGGCAGCGGTCAAAGCCGACGCCGGCGCCGAGGAAGTTGCGATTATGCGCGCAGTAGTCGTCAATGCCGGCGGGGGTGAAGGAGTCGCCGACGAAGAGCATGCGCAGCCCGCGGCCCTCCACCAGCAGGGCGTCGTGATAGAGCGTCTGCCCGGGGAAGTGGTAGGCAGTCATGGTGAATTCGCGCCATTGCCAGCGCTCGCCGTGGGCGGTCCAGTGGTCCACGGGGATGGTGTTGGCGGTGTTGCAGGTGAGGCGCCAGGCCAGCGGGTTGGCGGCGATCTGCGCCACCGCCGGGTCGGCGATGACCGGCCCGCCGAAGACGCGCTTGAACTCGGGGATGCCTTCGGTATGGTCGTAGTGGTAGTGGGTGATCCACAACCCCTCGACGGAGGTGATCTCGCCCGCATCACGCCAGCGCTGGATCTCGGCAATCACGTCGGCGTTCCAGCAGTCCATGATGAAGGCGGCGCCGGATTCGCTGATGATGGCCCAGGTGGTGCTGACGTTGCGCAGGAAGGACGGCGGAGCCTGGCCTTTGCGGATAGGCATCACGTGCGGGCCATCGAGATACGTCGGGAACATTTGCGGGAAGTACCAGCGCAGCGCGGAGATGGCGGCGTAGTCGTCATAGCAGGTCTTCAGTTGCGCTTCCAGCGCGTCAATTGCAGCCGCGGGGTCAGGCATCACCACGCCGTGCGCGGGCACCAGTGTCTCGACGCCGGCGGCCTGCACCTTACGCAGCGAGGCGACGGTCTGCTCGCGGGTACCGAGGAAGCCGTGGTAATCGCAGACGAACTCATTGCCCTTCTGCATGCTGTAGAGCTCATATACCTGCCCCGGCGCGTAAATAAGGTCGCCGGTGAAGGCCACCCGGCGGCCGTCAACCTCGACGAGATAGGTCAGCGCGCCGTCGGTATGGCCGGGGGTAGCAATGACGGTGATGCGCGCCGGCCCCCATTCAATGGTGTCGCCCTCGGTCAGCGCGTGATCCACGCGGAAGCCTTCCGCGAGCATCTGATGGTGCGGGTGCAGATTGAAAAGCCCGTAGCGGTACTGCGGATCATCCCAGAAACTTTGCGGATTTTCGAACCACTGGCGTTCCTCCGCGGGCACATACGTCACCGCCCCCGCCGCCACCAGTTCGTGCGCCCCGCACGCCACCATGCGGTGATGATGCGTGAAAAGGATACCTTCCACCGTCCCCTCCACCTGGGGCAGCGCGGCGCCATCACCGACATTGATGCAGAGGGAGCGGTCGCCATCACGGATGACGCCGATGGTGATATCGGCATGGATGAGGCAGAGATGGTCGGTGAGATGCTCTTTCATTGCGGCTCCTTTGTTTACGCCACGAAGAAGGGAAGAATGAACACATATTTCTCGCTTCGCGAGAAAGCTCCTTGCAGGAATTCATCCCCCCACGCAAAATGCAGGGGTATGCTGTCCGTGCGAGGTGATATGGTGCGTATACTGAAGGAGCATTTTCGCGGAGTGCTGCGGCCGGTGGAGTGGGCGATGGGGAGCGAGGCGCCGGCGCCGGATGATCTCGACCTGCGGGAGATGGCGCGGTTGGCGTTGAATTACCTGCGACGCTCGCCGGAGCCCGGGCGGGGGTACGAGTGCAAGTTCTCGCTGGGGCCGTTGGGTATTCCCTGTCACGTGCCGCACAGCCCATCGAACGCCTACGGGTACGATCCCATCGCGCTGGGAGATACCGACTGCCGCATGGACTGGCAGTATGCGCACATGCGCGCGATGGTTGGCGAGGTGGAAGCGGATGCGACCGAACGCGGCGTGCGGCGGCGGGTGCTGGGGTACTTGCATGAGGATAATCTGGCGTGGATTAATCCGGCGGCCTATATCGGTGAGAGCATTGACGGAGAGTGGGTCGGCACGTGGACGACAGCGAAAGTGCTCTATTCCCTTGCCGAGGAGCACGAACGCACCGGTGACGCGATCGCGAAAACCCGTGCGCGGGCGATCTTCCTCGCGCTAAAAGGACTGGCGCAATGGGACGGTGCCAGAGCGTATTACCCGGGCATTGCACCCTATCGCGACGGTGAGTGGCTCATGCGCGGGTGGTGCCAGACACATGGGCGTAACTACCCCTTCATCGTGGAGCCGTGCGTGCGCTACTGGGAGTGCACGGGAGACGAGGACGCACTCGATTTTGCATGCGCGATAGCGGATGGGTTTCTTGACGGCGTGCAGCAGCCCGACCAGGGACGCCTGAAGATTGACCCAGCAACGGGCGCATTTGAAGACCATGTGCATCTGCACACCCATGCGGCCTGGGGCGTGGCACACCTGGGAGCGGTGTTGCACGAACCGCGCTATCTGGAGTGGGCGGAGCGCGTGTATCGTTTCGTACTCGGCCACGGCACTGATTACGGCTGGTTTCCAGAGTTCATCCCCCAGCAGGAATACCGGACTGAGATCTGCGTGGTGGGCGACATGGTGAGCCTGGCGGCATGGCTGGCCCGCGGCGGACGGCCGGCATACTGGGATCACGTAGAGCGCGCGGTGCGCAACACGCTGCGGCGATCGCAATTCACCCTCACCCCGGCGTTCCTTGCGCTGTTCGCACGCGTGCACGCCGACATGCCGCCCGCGACACTGGAGGAGGCTGTGGGCGAGTTGCGACGGCTGGATGGCGGCTTCGTGGCGCAGGCGGCTTTCGACGACTGGGTGTCGTATCCCGCTACCCTCGGGCAACCGGGGTTATACGCGAATGGCATCCACATGATGGGCTGCTGCCCGCCGGAGGGCATGCGCGCGTTATGGGAAGCCTGGCAAAGCACGGTGGAGGAGACGGCGGACGGCATCTACATTCACCTGCCTTTCACCCGTGAGCATCCTGCGGCGTTGGTGACGGCGT
>JAKIYB010000146.1 GCA_022708765.1 Armatimonadota bacterium
GGTACCGAGATTGCCGCCGGCGAGATGGTCGCCGCCCTCGCCGGCCTGGAGATGGACGTGCGGGAAGAGGAAGGCATCCTCAGCGTCACTATCCCCACCTTCCGCCCAGACCTGGTGGAGGAGATGGACCTGATCGAAGAGGTGGCGCGCATCTACGGCTACGAGCGCATCCCCACCCGCGTGCCGGGCAATATCACCCATGCCGGGCGATTGGCACCTGAGTTGGAGTTCGAAGGCACCGCCTACAGCTTAATTGACTACCGCCTGCTCGACCAGATGCAGCTCCCGGAAAAAGCGCCGGAGCGGGTGGAAATCGTACCGCTGCGCAATCCGAAGTCGGAGGAATACACGCACCTGCGCCCCACCCTCTTCGTGTCGCTGCTGGAATCGCTGCGCAACAACGCGCGCCGCAATATCAGCGACGTGCAAATCTTCGAGATCGGCCGCATCTTCCGCAACACCGGCGGCGGTCTCCGCTTCGATTACGCCCCCCGCGAACGCCGGGTGGATGTGGACGTGCGCGTGCAACAGGCGGAGATGCTGCCGCTGGAGCAGCGGTCAGTAGGCATCGCGCTGATGGGCCGCCCGTGGACCGCGCGCTGGGGCGGCGGTGACACGACGGTGGATTTCTTCTGGCTGAAAGGGTTGTTGGCACAGTTCTTCGCCGACCTCGGCGTACTGGATGTTACCTATCACCCCTGGCTGCATCCAACACTGCATCCGGGACGCACGGCGCAGGTGCGCGCGGGCGACCGGGTGATCGGTCTCTTTGGTGAACTGCACCCGCGGGTGGTGGAGAGTTTCGACCTGCCCGGACGCGCCTATCTGGCCGAAATCAACGTAGACGCGCTGATGGATGTCGCCGGTACCGAGCGCCCGGCGCCCGCGCTGTCGCGCTTCCCGGCGGTGGACCGCGACATTGCCTTCCTGGTGCGCGATAATCAACCAGCTCGACAGGTGGAAACCGTCATTCAGAGCGCCGCCGGCTCAACGCTGGAGGACCTGGCGCTCTTCGACGTATATAAAGGGACGGGCATTCCCGAAGGCCAGCGCAGCCTGGCATATCGGCTTACCTTCCGCGCGGAAGACCGCACCCTCGCCGACGACGAAGTGGATGCGGCGATGTCGAACATTCGCCGAGCATTGGTTGATGAATTATCCGCAGTACTGAGGTAATATATCGGAGAGTAATCCCGATATTCACCCAGGCCGGAAGGAGACGCTTATGCGAACCACATTCCTGATGCTTGTGCTTGCGATGCTCATCGTCGGGAGCGCGCTCGCCGCGCGGGCCGCGCGCCTGCAGTACAAGGATGTCGCGGGCACCGTCCGCACATACCAGGCGACGTATGACATCAAAGGGCAATTTTCCATGCCCGGCGGCGGCGCCATGCCCATGCAGATTGCCATGCGTTTCACCGTGCGCGAGAAGGTCGTCTCCGTAAAGACGGATGGCACCGCCTCGATCTCCAGCGAGATGAAGGATGGCGCCATGAAAATGACTATCCTTGGTGAAGAGCAGGAGTTACCATTCCCGCCGGTCATGATGACCTATGACCGCACCCCGCTCGGGAAGATGAGCAACCTGAAGATGAGCGGCGAAGGCGCGGAAACGCTGAAGCAGATGCAGAGCATGGGCATGAACCAGAATTTCATGAGCCAGTTCGGCCAGGGTTTTGAGTTCCCCAACCGCGACTTGCAGGTGGGTGACACCTGGAAAGTCACCCAACCCTTCGAGGTGATGCCCGGCATGAAAATGGACCTGACCGCGCTCTTCAAAATGATGGGGACGAAGACGATTGATAACCGCGGCTTGCTGCAGATTGACACCGACATGAGCCTGGCCATGCCGAAAGCCGAGTTGAAAGGTCCGGATGGCGCCTCCCTGGGAATGACGATGGCCATGCAAATGACGGCGAAAGCCACCACATACTTCGATGAAGCAGCCGGCGCCATGTACGGCGCGTCCTTCGCCGGTACCATCAACATGCAGATGGCCAGCGCGGGCGGCGAAAATGGCGCGCAAAGCATGACCGGCACGATGACCATCTCCGGTACCATGAAACAGGTGAAGGTGGAAAAGGAAACGGCCTTCACCGCGCCGCCCATGTAAACCCCTGATGCAGTTATCCTGATGTAACGGCACCCCCACGCAGATGCGCGGAGGTGCCGTTTTTTGCGAAGCACGATTGGTTTACAGGATTACCAGTTCCGCCTGGAGCGCGCCGGCCTGCTTGAGCGCCTGCAGGATGGCGATGATCTCCCGGGCGCTCACTTTCATGGCATTGAGGATGCGCACGAGTTCCTCCACGGTGCCGCCTTTGAGTTGGGCAAAGCTGACCCGCGGCTCTTTTGCCTCGATATCCGCCGTCGGCAGCGCTACGGTATCGCCTCCGGAGAGCGCTTCCGGCTGGCTGACAAGCAGCGCGGCGTTGATGGAGATGGTCAGGTTGCCCTGTGCCAGCGCCACCGGCAGCACGGTGACGGTGCCGCCCACCACGACAGTGCCGGTGCGCTCATTGATGACCACGCGGGCGACGGTATCGGGAGCGACGGTGAGTTCGCCCAGCGCGGCAATGAATTCCACCCGTTTCTCCTGGTAAGCGGCGGGCAGCGTCACGTCAATGGTGGCGGCATCCCGGGCGCGAGCAGTTCCGCTGTATTTCGCATTCACCGCCGCCGCGAGTCGGGCCGCGGTGGTGAAGTCCGGCTGTTTCAAGGCAAAAGTAAGAACGCGCTGAGTATTGAACGCGGTGGGGATTTCCGCTTCCACCAGCGCGCCGCCGGGGATGCGCCCGACCGTCGGGTGGCCGCTGCCGCGGGCCGACCCGCCGGATTCCACGCTGAAGCCGCCCAGAGTCAGCGACCCCTGCGCCACGGCATAGACGCGTCCATCGGCGCCAGCGAGCGGTGTCTGCAGCAGCACGCCACCCTGCAGGCTGGTGGCATCGCCGATAGAGGTGACGGTGACATCGAGCCGGTCGCCAGACTTCGCGAAGGCGGGGATGTCGGCGGTCACCATAACCGCGGCAACGTTCTTCACTTTCAGCTTGCCGGGCGCCAACGTGACACCCATTCGCTGCAGCACATTCTCCAGCGCCTGCGTGGTGAATTGGGTTTGCGCGGTATCGCCGGTGCCGTTCAAACCGAGCACCAGACCATACCCGAGCAACTGGTTCTCGCGCACCCCCTGGATGCGCGCCAGGTCCTTCACCCGGGAGACGACCGGCGCGATAGTCGCGGGTGTTTCGGCCCAGGTGATCGCGAGCGTGATGATGGTGAGCAGCATACACAGCGTGCGCATGGCTTCCTCCTCAGTTAAAAGAGCAACGCGAGCAGGCGGCTGAACCAGCCGGGCCGCTGCTTTTCGGCGATGGGACCGTTGCCTTTCGCCACCAGGCATTGCTCCGCGATATTGATGGATGACACGGTGTTATCCGGGCAGATATCCTCTACCCGCACGACGCCGCTGAAAGTGAGCGTGAACGTATCTTTCTCCAGCGTGATACTGCGCGAGCCTACGACACGCAGATTGCCACTCGGCAGCAACTCGGTGACGGTGACGGTGAGCCGGTCAAGCAGGCGAGTGGAGGATGACGAGACGCCGGAGCCATTGGTGCCGCGCTCCGACTTCACCGCCATGCCCTTGAAGCCACTCAGGAAACCGGTGCCGGCGTCGGCTTTGACACCCAGCGACTTATTTGTTTCATGCCGGGCTTGCGTTGCGGTGCTGGAATCCTGCACCACGATGACGGTAAGCAAATCGCCGACGGCGTGAGCCGTGGTATCGAAATAGAGAGAAGTGCTCCCCGCTCCCCACAGGCTGCCGGTAGGCGGCAGCAGGAGGTGCCGCAGCAGTGAAGCCGGCGCAGACGCTGGTTCAACCGGGACAGTCTCCTGTGCCCAACAGGCGGATATCGCAGTCAGTATCGCAAGCAGGATAAGCAATCGCTGTGTCCGCATCATCGGTCCTTTCTCACTCACAGAGTTCCAGTTCACCCGAAGGCAATACGCGGGCGGAAAACTCGCGGCGCGACTCCGGGTTGCGCAGGATGATTACTTCCCCCACCCCGCCGTTCTCGCAGGCAACCGCACGCAGGCGAATTATCATACTCCCACAGCGCGCGAGCACCGTCACGGCCTGATTGCGTTCGACGACCGGAATCATCTCCAGCATGGCGGCGGTCAGGATATCGCCGACGCGAAGCGCGTGGGTCGTTCGCGCGCGCGTCAGCGCGGATGGGTCCGTCAGCGGCAAATCACTGCCGGATGGAATTTCACGGCGCTCTCGCGCCACGCAGGATGCCGTAATCGCCTGGCGCGCCGCCAGTGGGCGCTTGACCACCAGCACCTCGGCATACCGCCGCAGGCGAAAGCTGATGCTGCCTCGCCAGACATCCATCTCATTGACCGTGGCGACCACCTGTACGCTGCGCAGCGCGCCGATGCCGGCACCCGCGGAACACGTTATCGCCAGCGGGCCATGGACGGTCTGCAGGTCAGCTGGATGCGTGAGCGCCACCAGCGACAGCTCTTCGCCTGTCGCGGACGCCAGATTGGCGGCCAACCAGGTTTTCGCCGCCTCAACGAGGCTGGCGCCGGTGACGGTCAGCGACTTGCGGGTGATTTCCACCGCATCCGGACAGGTCAGCATTACGTCGTCGGGTGCGATGCCGAACTGGCGCAGCTTCACGCGAACCATGCCCGGAGTGAGACTGAAGCGCTGGCCGGGGATGGGTGCCGGCGCGAGCACGATCGCGTTCAGTCGCGCCACTATCTCCTCGTCACCCTGCACAGAAGCGATTTCACCAAGCACGATCTGCGTGCTGGCAACAGTTGCCTGTTCAGGGAGTGTTACCATGAGTTCGGCAGCGGCGGAGAGCAGCGGCAGCAGCAGAAGCAGCAGGAGCGCGCGCATCATATTCCTCCTCACGGCTTACCGGCGAATCTGATTCGCGAGTTGCAGCATTTCATCGGCAGCCTGGATCGCCTTGGAGTTCGTTTCGTATGCCCGCTGCGCGACGATCATGGCGACCATCTCTTCCACGACGCGCACATTGGAGAGTTCCAGCGTGTTCTGGGCGATGCGGCCAAAGCCTTCGCTGCCAGCCTCGCCGGTTACCGCGTTGCCGCTCGACGCGGTGGGCACGTACAGGTTGTGCCCCACGTTGCTCAAGCCGGCGGGATTCACGAAGCGCGAGAGTTGAATCTGCCCGGCGGAAACAGGCGTCGTCTGTCCAGCCACTTTCGCGGTGACCGTGCCATCCGGACCGATAGTGATGCTCTCGGTGCCCTGTGGGATAGTAATGGCCGGCTCCAGCGCATACCCGTCGGCATTTACCAGGCGCCCCTGATCGTCAAGCTTGAAGGCGCCGTCGCGGGTGTAAGCGGGTGTGCCATCCGGCGTCACGACCGCGAAAAACCCGTCACCCAGAATGGCCATGTCCAACGGATTATCCGTCTGCTTCATATCACCCGGCGTGAAAACCTTCTGGGTTGCGGCGGTGCGGCTGCCCAGGCCGATCTGAATGCCGGACGGCACGCGCGCGGCGTCGCCGGTAGTACTGCCCGCCGCCATCAGCGTCTGATACACGAGATCCTGGAATTCGGCGCGGGTGCGTTTGTACCCGGTGGTATTCACGTTTGACAGGTTGTTTGCGATCACATCCAGGTTTGTCTGCTGCGACTGCATGCCGCTTGCGGCGGTCCAGAGACCACGCATCATGAGCGTATCCTCCCTTTGGAAGTGGTTCGAATAGCGTTACCGACATATCGGACGCCGTCAGACACGGCCAACATCATTGACGGCTCGGTCGAGGACGGTATCAATGGCTTGCAGGCATTTCTGGCAGGCTTCAAACTGGCGGGTTGCCTGGATGAGCGCGAGCATTTCAGTGATGGCGCTGACATTGGAACCTTCCAATGCGCCTTGCCGCACTTGCACCTGTTTCGCGGGCAGTGTCTCAACGGCCAGCCAAAGATTGGCGCCCAGACGAGAGGCTTGCGAGAGATCGGGAATGGTAACAATCCTCAGACGATCAATCACTCGCCCATCGGCGAGAACACGGCCATCGGAAGCAACCTCCCACTTCGATGCCGTGATGTTGATGGGGCCTTTCTCGCCGAGAACAGGTAAGCCTTCACCGGTGGTGAGACGGCCATCCGGCGCAAGAGTGAAGGCGCCATTGCGGGTGCAGGCCGGTCCCTGCGGGGTCTCCACCACAAAGAAGCCCTCGCCGTAGAGGGCGAGATGGGTGGGATTGCCGGTCTCGCGAATATCAGACTGGATAGCCTGATCCGTGGCAACCGCAATATCAGTCGGATAAATCGGGTGCGCGAAAGGCGTCCTTTTTGTATCTACGCCAGCGATGGGTTCCTGCACCTGCTGGATGACACTGGCATGAAATGCGAGCGTCTGGCGCTGATAGCCGGCGGTGCTGACGTTGGCGAGATTCTGCGCGGTCACCTCGTGGCGCCGCTGTTGCGCCAGCATGCCTTTCGCTGAGATCACGAGGCCTTGATTCATGCGGTCGTTCCTCCACCAATACTTTCGGCTTGATCACATGCCGACTTTAGCGCGAGGGAGTACCCCGCGCGGTGAAGGACAACCACCGGTATCTTTCAGGCTCACTCCATTACGAAATCGGTAAAGAACACCTCCTGCACTTCCAGGCCATCATGTTCAAAGACTTCGTTGAAGCCTTTTTTCAGCTCGTTCTTCAGGTGCTCCTTGCCTTCGGCGGTGATCAGCTTTTTGTACTGCTGGCGGCTGATGATGAGAATCATCTTGTCCATCAGACGCGCCTGATACTTGTCGGCCCCCCCACCGCCGCCGCCGTGACCGCCGCCGCCTTCACCGAGCGCATGCGCGCCCACGACTTCGAGCTCCATCACCACCCGCAGATAGTGAGGGGTACTGGTATCAGCCAGGTTAATCGTGCGCTCGGCCAGGGGAACGACGGAGACGACTTTGGGCGGTTCCTTATTCGCGACACTCGCTTTCGCGCTTTTTTGCATAAAGAGGAACGTCGCGCCCCCGCCAGCGATTAACGCCACGATAATGAGAATAATCATCACTTTATTCATCTCTGCTCTCCTTCCGTCGTGGTTTCTCGCCACACCTTCGGCAAGTTTGGACGCACGCGGTCTTCGCCGTTCTTCAGCGCTTCTCGGTATACCTTGCCCTGCGTCGCCGTCTTTTTCTGTTGCACCTCATCAAGGATGACGATATCCACTCGCCGGTTTTTCATGCGACGCGCTTCCGTGGTATTCGGAAACCGCGGTCGTGTTTCACCGTACCCTACCGCTGACATCCTTTCCGCGGCGACGTCTCTCTCTTCGAAAAAGCGCACAACCCGGCTGGCGCGCGCCCCGGAGAGTTCCCAGTTTGATGGATATTGCGCGGTGGAGATCGGCAAATCGCAGGTAAAGCCCTCGACCAGAATGTTATTCACCATTGGCTTGATGTATTGCGCGATACGTTCGAGCACGGGTGACGCCGCGGGGGTCAGGTTAGCCGTCCCGCGCGTGAAGAGCAGCTTTTCCGCCGAAATGCGAATAACCACGCCCCGCTCATCACGCGTGACATCCACCTCATCGCCAAGGTTTTGCGCGGCAACATACGTTTCGATGGCTTGCTTCATCTGTTCCACGGGCTGGCGCTCTTCCCGTATCGGAAAGCCCTGGCTTAGACTGCGCTGCCCAGTTGGGTGAGAGAGCAGGCTGCGTCCGCCTTTCAACACGCCGCCAAAGCCACTACGGATGGAGAAGGCGACGGCATTGAACTTCTCCAGATTCATCACCGACATCGAATACATCATGATGAAAAACGCCATCAGGAGCGTAATCATATCCGCGTAGGTCAGCAACCAGCGCTCGGCGTTTTCATGGCCCCCTTCATGTCCCTGTTTGCGTTTCCTGCTCATCGCTTATTCCGTCTCCGCGTCCAGCTTCTTCTTATCGCCCGGCGAGAGGAAGGAGCGCATTTTCGTCATGACGACCATGGGATTGTCACCCGCCTGCAGCGAGAGGATGCCTTCCGCCGCCATTTCATATGTCGTCGTCTCTTCGTGACTGTGGACTTTCAGCTTTGAAGCGACAGGCAGCAGAAACAGGTTGGCAAAGCCCACGCCATAGAGTGTCGCAATGAAGGCGACAGCGATGGCGGGTCCCATGCTGTCCGCGTTGTCCAGGTTCTCCAGCATGTGCACCAGTCCCATAACCGTGCCGAGTACACCCAAGGTCGGCGCAAAGCCTCCCCAGGCTTGAAAAAACTCGACGCCGGTTTTGTGACGGGCGCGCATGCCCTCAATCTCGACGTCGAGGATTTCACGCACCAGCTCAGGCTGGGTGCCGTCAATGACCAGTTGTATCGCATTGCGGATGAAAGGATTTTCCAACGATGCCAGTTCGGCTTCCAGGGCGAGAATCCCAGATTGGCGCGCCTTTTTCGCCAGTGCCACGATAAGCTGCAGCATTACCACCGGATCGGCATGCTTGGTAAAGAAGGCTTGCTTCAACACCATGGGCACGGAAACTGAGTGCTTGAATGTCGAGGTAATCACCGTCGCGCCCAGTGACCCACCGAGTACGATTACGAAAGCCGACGGCTCCACCAGGGAAGTGAGGCGGCCGCCTTCCATCAGGAATCCACCCAGCACTGCGATCCAGGCGACGAGTAAGCCGATAATTGTTCCGATTTCCATAACCGTCACCCGTTCACTTAGAGATCCGTCATCTCTTCCGTGGGTGCGCAGCCCGGCGGCTGCGCACCCAGCAAGCCTATTCGCCGGTAGAAAGCTACCACGCGCTCGACAACCTCTTCGACCGGCTCTCGCACCATCACCTTACGGCCGGTGGACAGACTGATCAATGTATCGGGCGTCGCTTCAACGAACTCGATCAGACTGGCGCTGACGACGATAGACTCTCCATGCAAGCGAGTGACGGTGATCATGCGCGGTCTCCCCCCAACAGGTCAGGTCACTCGGCATGCAGCCGGCGACCTACGCAATCTACGCTATCGCTTGAGCTGCAGAACTTCCTGCAGCATATCGTCTGATGTCGTAATCGAGCGCGAGTTGGCCTGGAAACCGCGCTGGGCGACAATCAGTTCGGTGAATTCAGCGGTCAGATCCACGTTGCTCTGCTCCAGGTACCCGCTGCGGATGCTGCTGGCGCTGGAG
>JAKIYB010000147.1 GCA_022708765.1 Armatimonadota bacterium
GGGCACCATCATGCAGCGTCTGACGGAAAAAGCGCTGGCCGCGCAGAAACGCGCGCGCACCCAGGTCAGCTACGATTGCGGCCTTTCCGTTGCCTCGACCGCCGTCACCGCCTGCAAGCGCGCCTTCGATGATCTCTCGCAGGTTTCCGTGATGGTGCTGGGCGCGGGAGAAACCGCCGAATTGACGCTCCACTACCTGGTGAGCAAGGGCGTACGGCGAGTGACAGTCGCGAATCGCACGGTCGAGCGCGCGGAACAACTGGCGCGACTGACGGGCGGCACCGCGTTACCCTTGGCCGCGTTTCCGTCGCGCCTGGCAGATGTGGATATGATCATCTGCTGTACATCCAGTCCGGAACCGGTGCTCACTCGCGCGATGGTGGATGAAGCGATGTCACTACGTGGTCATCGCCCGATGCTGGTGGTGGATATCGCTGTTCCGCGCGACGTCGAACCGACGGTAGCGGAGATTCCCGGCGTGCAACTGCTGAATATTGACGCGTTATGCGGCACGGCAATGGCCACCCAGGAACAGCGCCAGGCGAAACTCATCGCCGCCGATGAAATCATTTCCGGGGAAGCGCGAGAATTCGGCAAGTGGCTCTCCTGCCGACGCGCCATCGCGGTCGTCGCCAGCCTGCGGCAGCAAATAGACACGCTGCGCGAGGAAATCGCGGCGGCGATTGTCACCGAACTGGGCGTGGAGGATAGCGATGCCAGGGACATGGTCGAGGCACAGACGCGCGAACTAGTGCGTGGAATTCTGCGCGAATCGTTGGGCGCCATGCAGACGTTCACCGGCGGAGGTGACGCGCCGCACCAAATGGCGATGGTTCGCCGGATGCTCGAGTTAGAGGCGTGATATCTTTCATGTTGAAGAGACGAAGTCAGTTTTGAGGAGAAAGCTCCCATGCGGCAACAATATGCGCTCGTACAGCGGCTCACCCTGGTCACGCTAATTCTGGCTATCGCGGGTGCGATTCTCGTTTTTGACGGACGCACCAGCGCGGTGCACTCGCAGGAGCCGGGGGCGCCGACGGCACCGGCGTCGGCCAAAGCAACCGTTGTGGGCAGCGAGATGTGCCAGGCTTGCCATGATGAGGCGATTACCGCGCATCTGCAGAATAATTTCCATGGTCTGGCGCTGGCGAAGCTGGAAACGTCAGGAAAGGGGCATCTCTGCGAAGGTTGCCACGGTCCCGGTTCAGCGCATGTGGAAAATCCCTCGGCGGAAACCGCGGCGCCGTTGAAGCTGCGGGCGGCCAGCGGCGAGGGGTGCTTCACCTGCCACCAGAATAAAATATCCGCCGCAAAGTGGCGCATGAGCGATCATGTCAAACATGGCGTTGGATGCCAGCAGTGCCATATGACGCCGGAGCTCACGGCGCCAACGCGAGCAAAGACGCCGGGCGCCGCGCCGATGGCCAACCCGAAGACGCAACCCAAACCGCATGCGGTGCTCAATCGCGAACCATCCACCGAGGCATGCCTGTCCTGCCATCAGACTCTGCGCGGCGAACTCTCGCTACCCAGCCACCATCCGATTAAAGAAGGCGTGGTGTCATGCGCGGATTGTCACGACCCTCATGCTCCAATGGATGAGAAGATCACCAGCGATACCTGCGCGAAATGCCATACCCGCCAGTCCCGCCCGCATGTCTATGAGCATGCGAAAGCGAAAGGATTGAGCGAGGGCTGCCTGGACTGCCACCGCCCACACGGCTCACCGAACCGTAAGCTGCAAAAGTTGACGGGGCGCGGCCTCTGCCTGCAATGCCACGGCAACAAAGCCACGCACTTCGCTGGCCGCGTCTGCCAAACGTGTCATCGCGCGGTTCATGGCTCGAATACCAATTCATTGCTGCTGGCGGAGTAATCCATGCCGAACCACCGAGTCGGAGGAGATATGCATACGTTCCGAATCTGTATCCTGCTCGTTCCCGTGTTGCTGGCGATGCTGGCATGCGCGCAGGACGCGCCATCGGTGTCTACCGACGGCACGGCGCTGGCGCTCTCCGGCATCAGCGTGAACATCGAAGGCAACACCCAGCGCGCCGATCAATACGCGGAAGCGCCCGATGGTCTGGTACCGGGCGTCACCCTCTCGGCGCTGTGGTCTTCAGGACAGACGCTGCACCTTGACCTGCCGTATCTCGATGAAGATTTTCAGCGCAACAGCCTGTGGCTACTGGGCAGTCCGGCGACGATGTCGTTGGATGCCGATCAGGTGCTCTCGCGCTACTTCAACGATTTCACCGCCGCAGGCACGCCGATCATGCGCAAGGATACGGAAGGCGAGGGGATGCTCCGTCTGGGCAGCGGCGCACTGTTTCTTTCGAATCGGGAACTGCGGCTGTCCACGCCAGGACGCACCACGGTGGATGACTGGACGTATTCTCGCCCCGGCGTTGACTATCTCCTGCCGGTTGGCGGCATGCTGGTTGGCGCGGGTTACGCGCACGAAAGCCTGGTCTTTCGCGACGGCCTCACCTTTGGCGGCGACAACCAGGTGGTGCAATTCCGGTTCGCGCCGATCACAAGCGACCGGATGGCTGTTGACGCCTCCGCCATGCTGACGAACATGACGCTGGACGGAAACGCCGGCACGCCGAATCGCACCCAGGCCACCGTGCATGCCACCCACCTTCTGACACCGTCATTGTCGCTGGATGGCCAGGTCGGCTATGACAACCTTGACGGCGCCATCACTCGCAATGGCTTCGCGGAGCGCGACCTGCACGGGCAAATCCGCGCGCACTATACGGGTATCGCCCACACGCGGGTCACGGCGGGGTACGGCGCGCGCGAAGTCGCCTACATCAATGATCCACAGACGCTGCGTTATGACAGCCGCCTGCAGGATTACTTCCTCAACGTGACAACGCGTCCGACGCGCGCGTTGCGCCTGAAGGCCGGCGTCGAGTATCAGGATGCATCCAATCTGCCGATAGAAGTTGACGTTTTTGATCAACCCGTCGGCGCTTCCGTGCTGTGGACGCAGCGCAATCGCCAGCGCTTCGAGATCTCCTACGCGCCAACATGGCGCTGGGGCATTTCCGCCGGCTGGCAGCGCTATTTCTGGGAGAACGATGAATACGCCACGGACAATACGCTGATTGACCGCAGCGTGAATGTGTGGTGGGTACCGCGCGACATCCTGACACTATATGCCACCTATTTATCGCAGTCCTACGCGTATCACGGCGCGGGCGCATCAGACGGGCCCGCTTCGATGAACGACCGCAGCCTGGTGACTGGCGCAAGCCTGCAGGTGTCACCGAGCGTCTCGCTGGATGCGTCGTTCACGAATGTTGATACCGGAGGTCGCCTGACCAGCGATCAACGCATACTCGGATTCGGCGCCAGTTTCGCGCTGAAAGGGAACGGCTCGCTTTCGATGCGGCTCGCACGGGATAACTATGACGACGACGCCGCGCCAACAGAGGCTTACGACGCGGATTACGCGGAAGTTCGCTACCAGCGTGAATTTTAAATGAGGATATTACAGGGTTCACGGGCCAGGACGCGCACCGGCGAATGCCTGCCTATCAATATCACACCTGCCAAGGGGGAACACACATTATGTCTCGTCTTCGCAAAGCCACGTTCAGCGTGGCGAAAGGCGTGCTTCTGTACGCCGTGGCCCTGGGGATTGTCGCCGTGGCGGCGATCTCCCTGGTCGGCTGCGGCGGGGGCGGGGGCACCACGGCACTCGTGCCGGGCGGCACAGCGGCTTCCGCCGCATGGACTCAAACCGGCGCAACATATGTTGGCCGGGCCAAGTGCGCGAACTGCCACGCGACGATTGATGCCCAGTATCAGACGTCGGAAAAGGGCAACGGCGTTGGCGTTGGGCATGCGGCGCACCATGAAGACCGGTGTATTGAATGTCACTCAACCGGCTTTAACGAGCCGTCCGGCTTCAACCTGACCGAGCCGGGCAAAGATCACCTGCGCGGCATCGGGTGCGAAAGCTGCCACGGTCCCGGCAGCAACCACATCGCGACCAAGGGCGACAAGGCGCAGATCACGCGTACACCGCCGGCGAAAGAGACGTGCTTTGCCTGTCACGGCGGACGACCGTACAAAACGATGTCTGAGCCGGCCGCAGTCGTTAATGCCGACTATCCCGATCTGAAGAACGCCGGCCCGAAGACGACGATTCGCGGCCCGCATCACACGGGCGCCGCTTTCCTGATGGGGCGTAACGGCTACAACATGACGGCGCCGATGCCGGGCGCGCATGCAACGCTGCCGAACACCTGCGTGGATTGCCACACGCAGAAAGATCCCAACACTAACATGGCGGATCACGCGAACTGGAGCAAGCCGAATCTGGATACGAGCAGATCTGCCTGCGCGTCATGCCATGGCGGTCGTTCGGAAGCCTTCCTGCAGGCTGGCGTCACCGAGATGATGATCAAGATCGGTGGAACAAGCGCGACAGATCCGACGACCTTCGACACGAATGGCAAGGGCGCCGATGGCATGCTGCAAAAGTATTACGATGCCAAGCAGATCGGGACGTTCTGGGTGGATGGCGCGCAGCTCACCGAAGCGCAGCAAGCGATCGTGAATAACTACAAAGGCGCCATGTGGAACTTCAAGTATGTCTATGGCGACCACAGCCTGGGCGTGCATAACCCCGGCTTCACGAAGCAGTTGCTGAAAGACTGCGAGACGATGTTGAAGCTGTAAAGGGGGATTCAGGGATATCCTGCTGACAAAGGCGCCCCGGCCACGCGGCCGGGGCGCCTTCACGTTGTATAAATCTTTTCGCTAGAAGGATGATTGGACCGACGCTTCGAAGTTCGGCGGGATGTAGATGCAATCCGGTTCTTCATCCAGGTAATCGCCGGTTTTCGCGTAGGCGCGGGCGCGGCAGCCCTGGCAAAGTTTTCTGAAGCCGCATGCGCCACATTTACCGGTCAGGGTGGAAACGTCGCGCAGGTTCGCGAACACTTCCGAGTTTCGCCAGATTTCACCCAGCGATTGTTCGCGGACATTGCCGACAACGAGGGGGAGGTAGCCGCAGGGCTGCACCTCGCCGATGCGCGACACGAAGCAGACACCGGAGCCGGCCAGGCAACCGCGGGTGACGGCGGACATGCCGTGGCCATGACCGGCGGGCATCTCGTAGCCTTTGCGCATCGCCACCTGGCGCATAATGCGCAGGTAGGTAGGCGCGCAGGTCGCCTTGATGTGAATGCGATCCTTCAACTCGAAAGATTTCTCGACCAGCCATTCCAGCACTTCTTCACTCTGTTCCGGTGACAGGCGCGTATCTTCGCTGATTTCCGCGCCGCAGCCGACAGGCACCAGCATGAAGACATGGAAGGCGTCAGCGCCGCGCTCCAGCAGCAGTGCAAGTATGTCTTCCAGTTCAGTGAGGTTGTGCTTGGTAATCGTCACGTTGGCCTGCAGCGACATGCCGTGGCGCTTCAGCGCATCAAAGCCATCCAGCGCCGCCTGAAAACTGCCGGGCACCCCGCGAAAGACATCATGCGTGCCAGGGCGGCTGCCGTCCAGGCTGATGCTGACGCGCTGAATGCCGCTTCGCACGATGCGCGCGGCGGTGTCGTCATCCACCAACGTACCGTTGGTGGCCATCGCGACGCGAGTGAAGAGTCGGCTGCATTCCTCGGCGATATCGAAAAAATCCGGGCGCGCCAACGGTTCGCCACCGGTGAGGATCATAATGGGGTCGGCGTCCTGGCGAATTTCCCAGGCAACGCGCATCACTTCTTCGGTGGTGAGTTCGCCTGCGGCGAAAGCGTCCATCGCCTCAGCCCGGCAATGCTGGCATTTCAGATTGCAGCGCGCGGTAAGCTCCCAGAAGACCAAACGAAGTGCGTAATCCTGTGCCGACTGTGCGGGATGCATGTATTATTCCTCCAGGCCGATTTCCGCGTCGGTCAGATAGCAGGCCGGGTCCGGCGCCCAGATGTCGCCGGTGACGGCTTCGGCGCGCACGCGGAAATTGCCGTTGCAGATGTCCAGGTATTTACAGGCTGCGCAGCGGCCGTGCAGCTTCTTTTTTCGGTCCTTCAGGCCATCCATCACCGGGTCCGAGCGATCCATCCAGATTTCGCTGAAGTGGCGCTGGCGGACGTTGCCGAGTGAATAATGGCGCCAGAACTGGTCGGCGTAGACTTCACCGTCCCAACTCACGCAGCCGATGCCGATGCCCGAACTATTGCCGCCATTCATGCGCAGCAGGCGCATGGCTTCTTCGGCGCGGGCCGGATTTTCGCGCAGCAGGCGCAGATACAGATACGGGCCATCACAGTGATTATCCACGGTCAGCACTTCCGCCGGGAAGCCATCACGGTGCAGTTGCGCGGTGCGGTCCATAATCAGGTCTACGGCCGCGCGAGATTCTTCGTGGGTGAGGGCATCCTTCACCAGTTTCGTGCCGCGTCCCGCATAGACCAGGTGATAGAAACAGATACGCGGGATGCGCTCTTCATGGAGCAGATCGAAGATGCCGTTCAGGTCCTGGACGTTACGACGGTTCATGGTGAAGCGCAGGCCCACTTTAATGCCGGCGACCTGGCAGTTGCGGATGCCCTCCAGCGCCATGCGGAAGGCGCCTTTCATCCCTCGAAAGTGATCGTTCGTCTCCTCCAACCCATCCAGGCTGATGCCGACGTAGGAGAGGCCGAATTCCTTCAGTTTCTCCGCCAGGTCGGGGGTAATTAGCGTGCCATTCGTGGAGATGACGGCGCGCATGCCACGCTCGCGCGCGTGGCGGATGAGTTCGAGGATGTCCGGGCGCATCAATGGCTCGCCGCCGGAGAAGAGCATTACGGGCGCGCCGAAAGCGGCCAGATCGTCAATGAGCCGAAAACCTTCGTCGCGCGTTAACTCGCCGGAATATTCCAGATCTTTTGAGTGGGCGTAGCAATGGACGCAGCGCAGGTTGCACCGCTGACCCACATTCCATACCACCACCGGCTTCTTATCGCGCGAGAACTGCAGCAGGTGCGACGGCAGGTCTTTCGACCGCGCGCCGTAACGCAGGACGTCGGAGGATTCCACGGTACCGCAGTAGAGTTTTGAAATTCCAATCATATCCGTCTATCCAGTCTTCGTCAGTTCGAGTAGACATGTACGCTCGACGAGGCGGACGGAATGACATTCAGCAGCAACCAGCAGAATGCCACCGTCAAACCCGCGCCGAAGACCAGCGACAACTGCATGCGCGGCGCGAGCTTCATGCGGGCGTCCAGATGCAGATACAGGAGGATGACCGCCCACGAGACGAACGCGGCAGTCTCCTTCGGGTCCCAACTCCAGTAATGCCCCCAGGCGATCTTCGCCCAGTAGGCGCCCAGCAGCATGCCCAGCGTGAGCAGCGGATAGGCGATGCGCATGAGCACGCGCAGGTCATCCAGCAACATCGCGCCGGGCATCATCCCGGGGACGTATGACGCCCCAAAATACCACAATGCCATCACGCCGGCAACGGCCAGCGCCGCGTAGGAAAGCATGTAGACCAGCACGTGCGGCGCGAACCACGGGCTTTGCAACGCGGGCATCAGCTCTTTGCTGGGCATCTCGTTCATGAACAGCGCACCCAGCAGGAACGCAAGCCCTACGACGAGGGTGGGGACGGCTTGCGTGCGCGTGCGGCGCGTCCACTCCATGCCCAGGTTGACTAACGGCAGGAAGAAGGCCGCCCACAGCAGCGTCTGCGGGATGGAGCGCATGGGCGGATGGCCGAGATGAAGCCACAAGTCCACGAGATACACCACGAGAAGCACCCAGCCTGCGATGAGTGGTATCGTTGCCAGCAGTCCGCGGGTGCGCTGCTGGAAGGCAGGAATATTGCCGAGAAGGTACCCAACGAGCGCAAGGCACCAGAGGGCAAATGCCGACGAACCGAGGATGAGAAAATGCTGATGCATCATGTCAGGCGGCCTCCTCCGCGTTTTCCTCCGACTTACGTCGCGGCGCCCAGCAGGCGATGAAGGCGCCCAGCACCATGCACACCAGGCCGGTATATACCACGGGAAGCGCCGGGTCTTTCACCGCCTGCAGCACGGTATACATGGGAATGGCGTTGTCCTGGTCGTAGCTCGACTGATACAGGCGCCAGGGGCCGACGCGCGCGGGCTTGTTCACTTCGATGACGGTCTCGACGGGTTTTTTTCCGTCTTCGGCGATCGTCACGAAAGACTGATAGCGTTTCGGCATGCGGTGCGCGCGCAGCATGAGGACGTGGCTGTCGCCGATCTTCAGGATATTCTCCATGCCTTCCGCGATCCATCCCGTGCCTTTCGCGCCATCAGCAGTGGTATAAGAGACTTTAACCGCCGCCAGGCCGTGGTGCGGGCTTTCCTGCCAGGCACCGTCCTCCGCCAGGTAGGCGGAGGCGAGATATTCCTCTACGGTGACGGACATGCCATACGCGGTGAAGACATGGCCTTTGGAAACCAGCGCCTGGTCGGCGACATGGAAATCCTCCCCGCCGTGCATCATCGCCTGCATGTCAATGGCGAAGAGCGAGGCTTTGGCCGGATAGTAATCAATGTTGAAGCGGTTGAGGGTGATGGAGCCGCCGAGGTGATACGTGAGTTTACGCTCATCATCGTCAACCGAACTGATGGACTGATTGGTGAACAGCGCGAACTGGGGTTTCTGGATCTGCGCGGAACCGGCGATAATACCGCCCATCACCAGCAGCAGCCCGAAATGATTGAGCATGAAGCCGATGAAGCCCGGACGCGGCGCGGCGAAGCGGCGGCCAATGACCATCGCCAGATTCAGCATGATGAGCAGCGACGCCACCAGGAAGGGGAGGGAGGTGAAGAGCTCGCGCAGGCCAATTTCCGACAGCGGATCATGCGTGTGTCCCTGCGCAATGAGAATTCCCGTCAATCCCAGCAATGTGTAAAACGTGATGCCGGCGACGGCGAATTGCACGCCGGATAGCCAGCGGATGACGCCATCGCGTCGGCCAACGAAGCCTACGGCCATCACCCCCAGCACGAAGCCGCCCAGCAGAATCCAGTTTAGCGGGAATGGGATGATGAGAGTGATGCCTTTACGATGCAGAACATATTCCACGCAGAAGGCGACAAAGAGCAGCCCAGCCTGCAGCAGAAACGCTTCAGGCCATCCC
>JAKIYB010000148.1:0-2867 GCA_022708765.1 Armatimonadota bacterium
ATTGACCCCTACCAGATCGGAGAATACGCGCTGGAAAAAGGTACGGCCGTGACCGGTGCCGTGCCGCCGGGCAACAACACCTGCCTGACTCCCTCCGGCGCCCGTTTCACCATCCCGGAAAGCGCGCAGGCGCATGATGACGGAACCGGTACGATCGTCATGCCGGACGTTGTGTTGTCCGCCGACATCCAGGTGAATGTCACGAAAGACAACACCTCGAAGTATGGCGTCGTCATGTACTATGTGGCTTCGATACCCACCGCGACTACCGCGCTGCCCGTTGGCCTGTATGGGGGCGTCGGTTTCAGCACCTGGTGGGGCACCATGAAGAATCGCTTCTTCGGCTTCATCGGCACCGGCGCGGGGGGGCAAGTGGAATACCGCGGGCAGTTACATTTCCGCCGGTTCCCAGGACTACACGTATGGCACCACCTGGCACACCGTCAAGACCGTCATCACCAATAACGGCGCCAATGTCAACCAGTATTACTTCAAGGGGAGCACCTGCGTCGGCAGCCTGGCTCTGCCGGCCATTACCCCCTCGACCTTGCTGGGGAAAAACTACTGTGCCTATTCCGCGATGGCGGAAACCAACGGCGCGTCGTATGGCAATTGCGCCTTCAAAGATATGAAAATCCTGATCATTAAAGCGCGCTAACGCACACGTTCAAATGACACCGACCCGACAGCGGCATGTATCACCATGCCGCTGTCGCGTTTTCACTTGACGGCGTGCGAACAGCAATGCTATTGTGCGCGTATCCCTGGCGGAGTCGTCGTATGATGAAGCATTCGTGGTGGTGGCTGCCGGTGTTGCTGGGCGTGCCGCTCGGTATACTGGCCGGCGGCGCCGCCTGCTGGCTCTCTCCGCAATTTCATCTCTATGCCGACTGCCGGCTGAACCATCTCCTCACGGCGCAACTCGCGGGGCAGGTCAACCTTTTCACGCTGCTGATTGCCGGGGGCATCGCCGCGCTACTGCTGTATGTCGCCCTTGCCCGTCGCTGCCCGCCGCGCATCGGCACACCGTTGCTGTTTCTGTTGCCGATCATCATGCTCAGTGTCGCGGGAGCGCTGTTGCCGGCGCCAGCCAGGAGGGGGCTGCTGCAGTGGCTTGCCGATCCGGACGTGCAGCGCCCGGCGCTGCTGCTGGCCGCGCTGGTCCTCTGTGCCGGGATGCTGTGGCGGCTGTATCGCGCGCGGCGTCCCGCCGCCCCCTCCTCCACCCCGCGAACATCGCGCGGAAGGGGCACCATGCGGAAACTGCCGTGGAGCCTCTCCGCCCCCTTCCTGCTGCTGTTGCTGGCCATCAACCTCGTGGCCGGTTGGCATCTCGCCGCTACAGCCAGCAGCGCGCGCCGGCAGCCCAACATCATCCTGGTGATGGTCTGCTCGCTGCGAGCCGATCACCTGGGGTGTTACGGCTACGACCTCCCTACCTCGCCGAACCTTGATCGCTTCGCGCGGGAGAGCACGCGCTTCGCGCGCGCGGTCGCGCCGTCCTCATGGACGCTCTGGTCCACGGCATCCGTGCTCACTGCCCGCTATCCCGAGCGCATTTTCCGTCAGAACGACTATGTTGCCGAATCGGACCTGTACCCCGGCCTGCCGGCCGCGCTGGCGAATCGCGGGTATCAGACCATCGCCGTGACGTCGCATCCGCTGCTGCACAATGACGTGAATTTTCATTTCAGCCAGGATTTTCACAGCTTTACCAAACTCGGCGGGCAGGACTTCACCGATAAAATAGCGCCAGAGGTGACGGTCCGCGCGCTGGAGCGGGTGACGCGAAGCCGCCCCTTCTTCCTGTTTGTGATGTATGCGGATACTCACGAGCCGTATACGCAACATCCGGAATTCGTCTTTGGGCCGTCGCGGCGAGATACGCTGAATCCGGACTGGCTTACGACATTGCCGCCCACGGTGCGGCATCGGGGGATGGAACCCGCGGTGGAACGCCATCGCCGGGAATTGCTGGCGAAGTACAACTCGGAAATCGCCCATACCGACCGCGCCATTGGCAGGCTGTTCGACGGCTTGCGGGAACGCGGCTTATACGATGATACGCTGATCATCATCTGTGGCGATCATGGCGAAGAATTCCTCGAGCACGGTCATTACGGGCACACGAACACCCTCTACCCGGAAGTGACCGACGTACCGCTGCTGATCAAGCACCCACGCCAGCGCGAGGGCAGGCTCGTCGAGGGCACGTTTTCGCTCATTGACCTGTACCCTTCCATTCTGGCGATGCTCGGAGCGCCATCGGCGCACCTTGGACTGCACGGCGAGGGCGTGAACGTGCCGACGCTGCTACGCCCAGCCGAAAAACCACTCTTCCAGGCGACGGTTAATGGCGTTCGGAGTGTGACGGATCAAGGGCAGATGTATTATCGCGGCACGAGGTTTGCAATTACGGACGGCGGCTTCACCTTCTTCATCGGGCAGGCGACCCATCACTTGTATAACCTGCGCGCCGATGCGAGGGCATACCACGACCATGCTGCCGCGCGGCCCGACATTCTGGAGGCGCTGCGCGCGCAAATGCGCCGGCATGACGTGCTCCTTGACGAGCGCGATGCCGCCTTTCACCGGCGCGCCACGTCGCTCTTCGACACGGAAAAGGCGCGTGAGCGTCTGAAATCTCTCGGTTACCTGCAATAACGCAACCGCCCAGCTTCCGGAAAACCCTTCAACAGGAAGGATTCTCTCCTCTACCCGGCGAACACTTCTACAAAGATGACAATCTTCGTGTATGGAGCATTGCATGCGTTACCGCACCCTCGGTCGCACCGGTTTACAGGTCTCTGAAATCAGCATGGGCGGGCTATTCCTCGGGCATGAAAGCCATGAGGAAGGCGTGGCGG
>JAKIYB010000148.1:2877-9064 GCA_022708765.1 Armatimonadota bacterium
AGCTATATCTTCCCGAAATCCAGCCAGGCGGTGTTGGGCGAGGCGCTTGAAGGCGCTGCAACCCCGCACTACGTTTCCAGCAAAATCGGCCCGCATCCCCTCTTCCCCGACGCCACCTACGATTATGACAGCATCATGAAACAGGTGGAGTTCAATCTGAAAGAGCTGCGGCGCGATTACATTGACGTGCTGCATATCCATGATCCCGACCGCTACGGCGACCGGCAGAACCCGGGTAACTACCATGCCGTATTCGGCAAGGGGATGGCGCTGGAGACGCTGCAGAAGCTGCGCGAACAGCAGGTCATCGGTTTCATCGGGTTGGGCAGCCTGTGGTTGGATTACCAGGCGCACTGCATCAACACCGGCGCCTTCGACGTGGTGCTCACCTTCAACCGTTACGGCCTTATCTGGCGCGACGCGCACTTCCAGACCTTCCCCTTCTGCCGCCGTCACAACGTGGGGGTGATGCAGGGCACGCCCATGCATCAGGGGGTGCTGACAACGCCGCGGCCGGAGTGGGTGACGGACCCGCCGGAGTGGATGACGACAACCGAACACGACCGCTACCGCCGCCTGCTGAATATCCAGGCGCGCAGCGGCTTGCGCCTGCCGGAGTTGGCGCTGCGTTTCATCCTGGGGAACCCGACGATCAGCGCGGTGATCCCCGGCGCGGCGAACGTGGCACAGCTCGATGCGAACGTCATGGCGGTGGAGGCCGGCCCGCTGCCGGAAGAGCTGTCCGCCGAAATCGAAGCGCTGGGCATTCTACACGACGACCCGCGGCGATACATGTGAGAGGAGCTTGTATGCGCGCCCTCCTGGCGTTAACTCCAGGCGTTCTTGGCCTGGAAGAATTACCCGTCCCGCGTTATGGCGAATATGAAGCGCTGGTGCAGATGAGTGCATGCGCCATCTGCAACTCAACCGACCATAAACTACTCATGAACGAGTTCTTTCCCGGCATATTTCCGGTGGCGCTGGGACATGAAGTCATTGGCCAGGTAGTGGAAGTAGGCGCGAAGGTGAAGAGCTTCAAGCCGGGCGACCGCGTCTTCCGTCAGCGCCTGCGCGATACCGACGTGCCCGGTGGACGAAGCTGCTGGGGCGGTTTCGCCGAGTATGGCGTGGTTGAGGACCTGTGGGCAAAGGAAGGCATCCCCTACGGCAACGCCGCGCTGCCGCACGATCAGCAGAAACTGCTGCTGGACGTGCCGCCGCCGCAAGCGTCGGCAATGGTAACACTGATGGAAACCCTCGACTGCCTGATGACGTGCCGCGTCGGCAACGGTATGAATGTGGCGGTCGTCGGCTCTGGCCCGGTGGCGCAGGCCTTTACACTCTTTGCGCGGCTGCTGGGCGCGCGCCACGTCTATGCGTTCGGCCGGCGGGACGTTTACTCCGACCGCTTCACCGGCGTCTGCCGGGCTAACGGCTATGTTGTGGGAGACGACTACCCGGCCCCCGTCGAGAAAATCATCAGTAATGGCGGTTTTGACGTGGTCATGGAAGCCGTTGGCTCGGTTGCCGCGCTGAACCGCTGCCTGGCACTGGCAGGCGCCAATGGGTCCGTCTGCATTTACGGCATTCCCCCCGCCTCCACCCCATACCAGTCGGAACAAACCGAGCGCCCCGGCATCCAGTGGGTGGGCGCCATGGAGGGCCGCGCCCAGCGCCGGCTGGTCCAGTTCATTGAATCCCGCGCCGTTCACCTGGACGACTGGGTGAGCCATGTGCTGCCGCTGGAGCAATATCAACAGGCTTTCGATCTTGTGAGTAGTAAGGAGGGATCGAAAGTGGTGCTGACACCGTAGCGCGCAGATGACCCGCCCCTCACGCTTGCCCTCCCTTCCCATAAGCGTTTATCATAGAGTTCGGAGGGCATATCCGCATGATTTATCGTACGCTGGGCCGCACCGGACTCACCGTGTCGCAGTTGGGATTTGGCGCCATGCGCCTGCCAATGACAGAAGTGGAGGGAGAGTCGCGCGTGGACCGCGAGTTGGCGATTCCGATGATCCATCGCGCTTTCGAAGGCGGCGTCACCTACATTGACACGGCGGTGGGATACTGTCACCAGGACAGCCAGCGCGTGGTGGGTGAGGCGCTGAAAGGGTGGCGGGAGAAGATCGTGGTTTCCACAAAGAACCCGAACTACGGCACCGACGAAAAGGAGTGGTGGACGAACCTGGAAAACAGCCTGGAACGGCTGCAGGTAGACTACATTGACATCTACAACCACCACGGCATTCGCTGGCAGGCCTACGAGACGGAAGTGGCCCCGCGGATGAGCCAGTGGATGCGGAATGCGAAGGACCAGGGGCTGATCCGCCACATCTGTTGCTCCTTCCACGACAGCAACGAGGCGTTGATGAAGCTGTTGGACAGCGGCTACCCGTCGGTCATCACTCTGCAGTATAACATGCTGGACCGCTCGCTGGAGGAGGGTATCGCCTACGCGCATACCCACGGCATCGGCATCGTGGCGATGGGCCCGGTGGGCGGCGGGCGGTTGGGCGCGGACAGCGAGGTGCTGGCCTCGCTCATCCCCGGCATCAACCGCGTGCCAGAGCTGGCGCTGCGCTTCGTGCTGGCGAATCCGCATGTGTCGGTAGCGCTCTCCGGCATGAGCACCATGCGCCAGGTGGAGGAAAATCTGGCAACCTGCTCCGATGAAATCAGCCTATCAGAAGACGACAAAGCGGCCATTGAGGAGCATCTGGCGCGCATGCGCGCCATGGCCGAACTTTATTGCTCCGGCTGCGGCTACTGCCTGCCTTGCCCGCAAGAGGTGAAGATCCCCGACATCTTCCGCGCCTACAACATGGGCCGTGTCTACGGCTTGTGGGACCACGCCCGCGCCAGTTACGCCGGCATCGGCGCCAGCCAGTGGAACCCGGGCGCCAAAGCTGACGCCTGCGTGGAATGCGGCGAGTGCGAGCCGAAATGCCCGCAAAAACTGGAAATACGACGGCAGTTGGCGGAGGCGCGCCGGGCACTCGAGGAAGGATGAAACAGAATCCGTGATCTGTCTCTCAGACAGCCAGCCTGCCGGTTGGCTCTTTTCATTTTTTCGCCCTCGAAGGAGTTTTACCCGAATCGAGCGAATAGAATGTGCGTCAACATACGGAGGTGTCTCATGCGCGTGTTGCTGTTCCTCTTGTTGCTCCTCGGACTGTCCGCCTGCGCTTATGAAAAGGCATTCGTCATTCGCGATGTCACCGGTCGCCAGTGGGGACCGGAGGTGGTGTCCTATGATGTGAAATTCCCTGCCCCGGTGAAGGCGGCGGAGATGGCGCTCTTCGATGAAGCGGGCGCCGCGCTGCCGGTGCAGTTCACCGACGTGGAAACGGCCAAGAACGGCGTGATGACGAGTGCGACGGTGAGCTTCCTCGCCGCCGTGCCCGCCAATGGCACCGCCGGCTACCTGCTGCGCGACGGACAGAAGGACGTGAAGTCCGCCGCCCCGGTGTCGGTGACAAAAGGGAAAGGCTACCTCGAAGTCAAAAACGAGACCGTGGCGCTGCGCCTCGGCCCTGCCGGCACGTTGAAAGCGGAAAAGCCGGTACCCGCCGGGGAACTGCCAGGTCCTATTGCCGGTTTCCGCGCGGCGGACGGCAAGTGGGTAGGCGGTTCGAAGCTGGTTACCGCGCGCAAGGTTACCTCCTGCACGGCTAAAATCCTCGCCAGCGGCCCGGTCTTCGCGGAAGTCGCCTACTACTACGAGTTTGAACCGGAAGGCGTCTACTCCATCATCATCAGGCTGGACCAGGGCGCGCCGATGGCCGTCATTGACGAAGAATTTGCCACGCCGGGCCTGACGGACGGTCGCGATTACCTGGCCATCACCACCGGCAAAGACGTGCCGTCACCGGATGATCCGGACCAGTATGTCATCCCCTGGAAAAGTGGCGACTTCGGCAAGGTGGCGACGCCGGGCTGCACCTTCACCCCCATTGCCCCGTGGGACATGTTCGGCGGGCGCATGTATCTGGAGATGAACCCCGCGCTGAAGCTGGGCATGTTGGTGCTGCACTCGGGAAGCTGGCGCCATCCCCACAACGCGGTAGCCCGCCTGCGCGTAACCGAAGGGCAGGCACCCGTGCTGGAACTGCCCTTCACCTGCTATGGCGTGCTGCGCCCGTGGAATCCCTTTGATACGGCGGAAAATGACCCGGACGATCCGGACAGCTACGGTCGCCGCGTCTGGGGGTTGACGCTGGCGGACGGCAACCGTCAGGCCCAGCGATTGCAGTACGGCTTCATCGGCCTGGACCGCTACAAAGACTGGGTGTTGGACTGGACCGATCCAGTCGGCGTCAAACGCGTGCCTCCGCCGACAACCTATCTGGATGCCGCCGGCGTACAGATTCGCAAGGCGATGCTGCCGCAGAACCCATACAAGGACGCCCTGCAAAAGCTCTATGTCATGAATCCCACCGACGACAACGGGCGCGCGTCATACCGGAAAGCCCTGACTGGCCTGAATGCTCGGTTGAAGGAGGGGGTATCGCAAACCGGTTCTTCCTTCCGCCAGGCACAGTGCGACAACGATGTCGTCCCATACGCGGATGACGCGCTGGCCTGGCCCGGCCTTGCGGAGGAGGAGAAGGCGACGTTGCGCGCGAAGATCGCCGCGCGCTGCTACCTGCTCAGCGACCCCGATTTCAATCCCCGAGGGTTGGGGGACCACCTCGGCAACCCGAATATGCCCATCAACCGCTATATGGGCTTCCCGCAGTATATCAATCTTATTCGCACGCATCCGATGTATCAGGCGTGGATGAAGGACGCCGTCGCCTACGTCGAGTGGAAATTGGCGGATAATACTTCGCCATACGGCGCATGGCGCGAGGAGCAAGCCTATCAGCAAGCGGCGGTGCCGCACATCACCGAGGCGCTGCTCTCGTTGCAACATGCCGGTAAGGCCAACGACAGCATGCTCGAATATGCGGCCGCCATTCACCGCTACATGCTGGCGGTGCTCTCGCCGGTGGACCGGAACGACCGCAACCTACGCTATTGTGAAGGTACCGGCAACGGCACGCGCTCGCGCGGCGATTCAATGCCTTTCATGGCCACCCTCATCAAGGAGAAAGATCCCGAGATGGCGGCGAATCTGATGTGGGCCTGGGAAGCGATGGGCCGCCATCCCGGCAACCACGTCGCCCCCTCGTCGTGGCTGGCGTATGACCCGTCCGTGGCACCCATGGAACCGCGCGATCTGCCCGGCGCCTTCCTGCCCGGCTTCGGCGCCACCTCGCGCGTGAATTTCGGCCAGCCTTCAGAGGCGTTCCTGCTCTTCCGCCAGGGGCACAACCAGAGCCATTTTGATATGGACCAGGGCTCCTTCAAAATCTACGCATTCGGCGAGCAGATGATCCCGAACAGCAGCCTGGGTTACAACAGCCCCGCGCCCGGCAATACCCAGCACGGCATCATCAGCTTCGGCAACGGCAAGGAGTGGATGAACAACCACGGGCGCGTGGATACCATAATCAGCGACTACGCCTACCTGAAAACCGCCGATTACCTGTGTGGACGACAGCGGTTCGATTACAAATCCGGCGGGTCGGCGAACGGCTTTGTGAAAGAGCCGTTTGACTGGTACCGGCAGTTCATCGTGATGAAAAGCCAGAACCGGCAGAATCCCACCTACTTCGTGTTGCGCGACACCTTCCGCGGGCCGGAGCTGCACCCCACGCACTGGCACTGCTGGCTGCTGGGCAAGCCGGAGGACATCACCGTTGATGGCAATCGCGTGGTGGTAAAGACGCCGCAAGGGAACGTGCTGGAGCTCGTCTTTGCCAATATGGCGCAGATCAAGCCCACCTTCACCTACAAAGCGACGGCGGGCGGCGCGGGATGTGGATTTCCGCCCGGCGGCGCTACCCTCATGCGCCTTGATGCCCCGGCGGGGCAGGATTACCTGGTGGTCATCTACCCCCGGCAGGCGGACATGAAGCGTCCCATTGTCAGCTCACCGGCTCCGGGCGTGGTGAAGGTGGAAGCGCAGGATAGCCTGGACTGGGCGTTCTTGAGTCCGGACGAACCTATCGCGTATCAGGAGGAGATGGTGGAGTTCCGCGGGCGCAGCGGAGCGGTGCATCGCACGATGGACTGGCGCGTGTCTATTGCGCTGCTCTCCGGCGGCGGCGAGGCGCGCTGCCGCAACTACCGCATCCGC
>JAKIYB010000149.1 GCA_022708765.1 Armatimonadota bacterium
GGTGGCGCCACCGCTCTCGGCGATAGATACCTGCATCTGCATGGGGGCGTCCATCAGCGTGGCGCACGGGCTGGAAAAAGCGGGCCTCAACCCGGCCAAGGTGGTGGGCGTCATCGGCGACTCCACCTTCCTGCATTCCGGCATCACCCCGCTGCTGGACATGGTCTATAACGGCTCGCGCGGCACCATTCTCATCCTCGACAACGGCACCACGGCGATGACCGGCCGCCAGGAGCACCCCGGCACTGGCAAGAGCCTGGCCGGCGACCCAGCGCCGCAGGTGGACCTGGCGGGGCTGTGCACCGCGCTGGGCGTGCCTGACGTTGACGTGATTGATCCCTATGAACTGGACGCGATGGAAGCGCGCATGAAGCAGGCGCTGGCGTTCGAAGGCGTTTCCGTCATCATCGCCCGCCGCCCGTGCATGCTCATCCCGCACGAGGACTACCCCGCGCAGCAGGTGGACGAGGAACTGTGCAAGCTCTGCGGCCGCTGCCTGCGCATCGGCTGTCCGGCGATCACGAAGACCCTGGTAGGCGAGGGCGAGAAGCCGCGCTACCGCCCGGAGATCAATCCGCTCCTCTGCGAGGGGTGTTCCGTCTGTGCGCAGACCTGCCCGTTTGAGGTGATTACGGGGAAGGAAAGGGTGTGAGCGCGCTTCAGCGTGCTTGCCATGGTTCGCCACCTCCTTCAGGGGGTGGTGAATGTGATATACGGGTAGTAAACGCGAACGGTGAAAAATGAGGACAGTCCCGGTGGAACCTCCCGCGGATAAACTGACCACGACGTTCAAAGGGACAGTCCCCATTTTTACGAAATACGAACGCTATTCCGCCGCGTAGCTCGCGACAAACAAGGTTGATTGGTACGGTATGGCTGTCTATACGCCTGAGCATTGTGACCGTGTGATGCGCTGGTTTGCGCCGGCGCGGTTGGGATTGTTTTACCACTGGGGGCAGTATACCGGGGGCGGGTGCTCGGCGCCGCCGGACTGGGGCGGGGTGTGGCACCAGCCATTTACGCACCCGACCGTGGCGGATTTTGAAGCGGCGGCCGGAGAGCCGGATGACGTGGCGCGCAACATGGTGGACCTGGCAGTCTATGTGGGCGCGCGCTACATCATTTACACGGTGATGCATCCGGACGACCACTACCTGCCGATGTATCCGAGCGCGGTGGACGGCTTCGTGGTGACCACGACGAAGGATTACCTCGGCGCCTTCCTGCGCGAGTGCGACCGGCGGGGGGTTCAGGCGATCCTCTACATCCCGGGCAGCCCGCAGTACTGGCATTGCCAGGACGGCGACTGGCTGAAAGAGGGTTATCGCGACGAAGGCTATCGCACGCTGCTGCTGGGCGTGGTGGCGGAACTGGTGGAGCGCTACGGCGCGCTCATCGGCGGCTTCTGGTTCGATATCCACGACCGCGAGAGCGGAGCGTCGGAACTGGCGCGGCGGCTGCTGCCGGATGCCATCATCACGGTGAACTGCGACACCGCCTTCGCTACGCCGGAGGTGGATTACGGCACCTCGGAGGTGACCACCGGGCCGTTGGATCCGCCCTACAGCCGCCCGAGCGGGCTGGTGCAGGTGAACCCGTGGGGCGCGATGCCGCCGAAGAAGGATTATAACGAGGATATTCCCACCTGCAACCAGTGGTGGCACGGGTCGCCGTTCATCAGCGAAGCGGAGATGCTCGCCGGACCCTACGTGCAGGATCCCACCTTCCTGGTGAAGGAGATGGTCACCTCGCTGGGGCAGCGCGGGCAGTGGAATTACGCGCTGGGTATCGGGCCGACGATTGACGGCACGCCGCCGGCGATGTTCCAGCCGATGCTGGATAACCTGCATCGCTTCATGGGATGGGCGAGCGAAGCGATTTACCGCACCACGGGCGGCGAAGGCGCGCCGTTACAGCAGGGATGGACGGGTGGAAAGGGATTCTTCTCCATCACCGTGTCGCTGGATGATCCGCGGGTGCTCTATCTGCACGTTACCACCGCGCCGACGGTGGATCATCTGGTCGCGCAGCACTACGGCGTGCCGGTGCGGCGGGTGACGGACCTGCGCACGGGCGCGGAACACGCCTTCCATTACGCCGGTTTCCTGGTGATTGATAACCTGGAGTGGGGGGATGTGGCGGAGTATGGGGCGAAAGTATTGCGGGTGGAATTGGCATAAAGGGGTTCACCTCTCCCCCCTACCCCCCCTACATGGGGAGGGGGAGTGAGTGGAAATGCATATCTGATCTCAATATAGCACCATCTTCTCCCCCTCCCCGCTTAGGGGAGGGGGGTAGGGGGGAGGTGAACCCCCTTCACGTGTGTGAATCGGAGGTTGTCATGTCTGAGCAGTTGATTACCGTGGCGATTATCGGCGCGGGGGGGCGCGGGGCGGGATTTGCCTCGCTGGTGACGCAGTCGGGCTTTGCCGGATTGGGGAAAGTCGTCGGGGTGGCGGAACCGCGCGACGCCTATCGCGAGAAGCTGGTGGAGGCGCACGGCATCGCCCCGGAGATGACCTTCCGCACATGGCAGGAGTTTTGCGCCCAACCGAAGCTGTGCGACGCGGTGGTGATCAGCACCATGGACCGCGACCACGTCGGTCCGGCGGTGGCGTGCCTGGAGAAAGGCTATCACGTGCTGCTGGAGAAGCCGATGGCTATCTCGCTGGAGGACTGCCAGGCCATCGCCGCCGCGCACCGCAAGGCGGGCACGAAGGTGGCGGTGTGCCATTCCATGCGCTACCACAAAGGCTTTGCGAAGGTGAAGGAACTCATCGCCGACGGGCGCATCGGCAAAGTGGTAACGCTGGACAACATCGAGCAGGTGGCCTTCTGGCACCAGGCGCACAGCTTCGTGCGCGGGAACTGGGGCAACGAGGGGCGCTCCACCTTTATGCTGCTGGCGAAGAGCTGCCACGACATTGATTACATCTCCTACCTGGTGGGCGCGCCGTGCGAGCGGGTAGCGTCCTACGGCTCGTTGAGCTATTTCACCGAGGCCAACGCGCCGGAAGGCAGCACCGACCGCTGCGTGAACGGCTGCCAGGTGGAGCGCGAATGCCCCTATTCAGCAATCAAGGCGTATGTGGAGGCGGAGCACCTGGAGTGGTGGCCGGCGGAAGTCTGCAGCCCGATGCATACGAAAGAGGCGCATCTGGAAGCGATTACCAGCGGGCCGTATGGCCGCTGCGTCTACCGCTGCGACAACGATGTGGTGGACCACCAGGTGGTGCTGCTGGAATATGCCGGCGGCGTCACCGCCACCTTCACCATGACGGCCTTCACCCAGCAGGGGGGGCGCCGGGTGCGGGTGAACGGCACCGACGGCACCATTGATTTTGACGAATCCACCATCATCCTGCGCACCTTCGCCGACAACAACACGGAGACGATCCACCTCGGCGCGGAGAGCGGCGGCCACGGCGGCGGCGACTGGCGGGTGGTGAACTCCTGGCTGCGCGCCATTCGCGATGACGATGCCTCGCTCATCCTCACCGACGCGCAGGAGTCGCTGCGCACCCACACCATCGTCTTCGCGGCCGAGAAAGCGCGCAAAGAGGGGCGGATGGTGACGATTGAGGAGATGACGGAGGCGCGGGCGTAAAACAGGGAGATACATGCCCAATCGCGCATGGACACGAGAAGAGCTGATTATTGTATTCAACCTGTATTGCGCGTTGTCTTTCGGGCAATATGATGCTCGGAATACGCGTGTAATACAGGTTGCTCATGCCATTGGCCGGACTCCGAACTCCGTGGCGATGAAGTTATGCAATTACGCCTCGCTCGATCCTGCGCATCAACGGCGAGGGGTAAAAGGATTGGCGAATGCTAGCCGTGCGGACAAGGCTATTTGGAGTGAAATGACCGCAAACTGGACGTCAGCTGTTGAGCAGATTCATCGAGCAGAGCACGACTATGCTGTTCCATCGTCAGACGAAGTGGAGATAGAATATCCGGGAGGGCCAACAAGCATACCACGCTTGACTGAGACACGTCGTGGGCAAGGGTTCTTCCGACGCACAGTGTTGTCAGCGTATCAATATCGCTGCTGTATCAGCGGTATGCCGTTACCGGAGTTGTTAGTAGCCAGTCACATCGTACCTTGGGGGCAGTCCGAAGAATGCCGATTGAATCCATGTAATGGTCTCTGCTTATCCAGTATTCATGACGCAGCGTTTGACCGGGGCCTAATTACCCTTGATGAAGAATTCAAACTGGTGCTGTCACGCCGGTTGCGTGAGCATTTTTCGAACGCAAGTATCGAGGCTATCTTCATGCGATATGAAGGCTTTGCGATTCGATTACCCGATAAGTTTATACCGGATCAGGGATTCCTTGCCATTCATCGTGAAAGCACCTTTGAGCAGTGATGAATGACACATGTGAGATGCTCAACGGATAGATGACTCACGCGCGGTCGGGACGCCCGCGCTCCAACAGAAGGATTTTCTGACGGTATCGCTAATAAAATAGAAGCGGATCGTTTATGACACAGACCACGAACATACTCATCGTCGGCGTCGGGGGCCAGGGGATTGTGCTGGCAGGGGACGTCATCGGGATGGCGGCGCGACTGGCGGGGCTCGAGGCGAAGGCGTCCGAGGTACACGGCATGTCGCAGCGCGGGGGGAGCGTCGTCTCCGAGGTACGCTTTGGGGAGGCCGTATACTCGCCGCTTATCCCACCGCCGGGAGCGGATTACCTGATGGCATTCGAGACGCTGGAAGGGTTGCGCGGGCTGGAGCGGCTGCGCCCGGGCGGGGTAGCCATTGTCAATACCCAGCGCATCATCCCGTCGTCCGTCACCTACGGCACGGCGGTCTATCCCGCGGACGCGGAAGCGCAGATCGCCGCGCGCTGTCCCAACGCCGTGCTGCTGGACGCCATCGCCGTCGCCGTCGAACTGGGCAACGCGCGGGCGGTGAACAGCGTGCTGATGGGCGTGCTGGCCGGCCACGGCGTGCTGCCGACGGACTGCTGGGAACAGGCCATCGGGAAGATCGTGAAACCGCGATTCGTGGAATTAAATATCACCGCTTTCCGGCGGGGGCTGGAACTGGCGCCCGCCGGCGTGAGGAGTGCGTAACATGCCGACATCGTCGCTATCGTCCACCATTTACAACCCGCTGTACGAGTGCATGCCGCGCGCCGAGTTGAGCGCGCTGCAACTCAGGCGGTTGAAGGACGTGATTTCCCGCGCGTTTAACCACGTGCCCGCGTATCGCGAAAAGTGCCGCGCGGCGGGGGTGACGCCGCTGGACATGCAGACGCTGGCCGACCTGCGCCACTTCCCCTGCACGGTGAAGACGGATTTCCGCGAAAATTACCCCTTCGGCATGTTCGCGGTGCCGATGGAAGAGGTGGTGCGCATTCACGCCTCCAGCGGCACCACGGGGAAATCCACCGTGGTGGGCTACACGGCGAATGACGTAGCGACGTGGGCCGAGGTGATGGCGCGCACCATGGGCTGCGCGGGCATCACCCGCAAGGATGTCGTGCAGGTGTGCTACGGTTACGGCCTCTTCACCGGCGGCCTGGGCGTGCATTACGGCGCCGAGCGCATCGGCGCCACCGTCATCCCCATCTCCGGCGGCAACACGAAGCGCCAGGTGACGGTGATGGAAGATTTCGGCAGCACCGCCCTCGCTTCCACCCCCAGCTACGCGCTGCACATGGCGGAAGTGGCGCAGGAGATGGGCATCCTCGACGACCTGAAGCTGCGCGTGGGCATCTTCGGCGCCGAACCGTGGTCCGAAGGCATGCGCGTGGACCTGGAGCGCAGCCTGCACGTGACGGCGATTGACATTTACGGCATGTCCGAGCTCATCGGGCCGGGCGTCTCCAGCGAGTGCGAGTGCCAGTGCGGCCTGCACATGTTCGAGGACCACTTCTACCCCGAAATTATTGACCCCGACACCGGCGAGGTGCTGCCGCCGGGCAGCACGGGCGAGCTGGTCGTGACCAACCTGACGAAAGAGGCGCTGCCGGTCATCCGCTACCGCACGCGCGATATCTCCGCGCTCACCTATGAGACCTGCGAGTGCGGCCGCACCATGGTGCGCATGGAGCGCGTCACCGGGCGCTCCGACGACATGCTCATCATCCGCGGCGTCAATGTCTTCCCCTCGCAAATCGAGGACGTGCTCACCGGCATCGAAGGCACCGCCCCGCATTATCAGCTTCACGTCCGCCGCGAAGGCACCCTCGACGAACTGGAGCTGTGGGTGGAAGTCACCGAAGCGGTGCTCAAAGACGACATCCGCTCGCTGGAAACCCTCTCCCGCCGCATCATGGCCGACATCCACTCCATCCTCGGCCTCACCTGCCGCGTGAAACTCGTCGAACCGAAGACCATCGAACGCAGCGAAGGCAAGGCGAAGCGGGTGATTGACCATCGGAAGATGTAAGCGCGATGAGGCACAGGCCCGAAGGGCCGACAGCCGTTAGCCACGGGTGACGCATAATGGAACCCGTGGCTAATGGCAATTCAGGTAAACAATATGGATATTCACACGGCAAAAGAGTTTATCAGCAACTATGCTGACGAGTCACGGGAGCGAATTGCCTTTGCCTGGAATGGAGAGCACGCTGACGAATTCGAAGATGCCAATGCCTCATTTCGGGCACAAATCATCACTTATGTCCTCGAGAATCCAGGTGTTGCTCCGGTCATACTCATTCGTGATCTGTTCCTGATAGAAGCCGAGTGGTCGCATGAAGCGTGGTGCGTGTCGAACGCATTTGCACAACTCGGCGAGATGCTGTTAACTCGAAGTGTTGATGAATACCTTGATGATTTTTTACAGGGATACCGTGCTACTTTCGATACCTTCAGTGCATGCCACGCTATTCAACTCGACCCAATCATTCTGGAAGCGCTTATCAAAGCAATCAATACTCGCCTGGCGACTGAGTGCGATGAAGAGAATAGGAAATTGCTATCAGCAGGAAAAGAGCTGTTTGCAAAAATCAGGGCAGGAACGGCTGCTGAAGGGCTTGTTGTTCTTACTGCAGATACACGAGTTACGAATATTCGCATTGTCAAGTCACCCGGATCTATCTGGGAGCGTATTAAAGGCTTCTTTCGACGCAGATGAGAAATTGCTAACACTGAATATCCTATCCTGTGCACAGGCCCGAAGGACCGACAGCCGTTAGCCACGGGTGCAACCCGTGGAACGGTAATTGGAGAGAGATACCCAGCCCCAACGGGGCGGCAGCGGTTGACGGCAGCATACTTCTGGTATAACATGGGGTAGTTATGTACATTATGCGATGCTATATGTACATAATATTACTCTTTACTTGCGTTACGAGAAAGGCAGGTGTGTTATGCCGGAAGTCACCATCGTCGAACTTCGTGAGCAACTCGCCACCTGGCTGGGGAAGGCCAGCGACGCGGGGGAGCGCGTGGTCGTAACCAAGCACGGCAAGCCCATCGCCGCGGTCATCCCCTACGCCGACCTGCGCCTGCTGCAGAAAATCGAAGCCCACATGAGCCGCCTGCTCGCGGACGCGGTGCTGTCCGATCTGAAAGACCGCGCGGTGGTAGAGTTGGACGAGCGACAGGATACCACACGCGCGACCGGCACGGACGGGTAGCGAGGATTTTCCGCGTCTGGTGCTACAGGAGGAAGTGATGTCACTGCCATGGCGCCTGCTCTACGACCTCACCGCCGTCAAGACGCTTCGCCGCTTGCCTGATCCGGTGCGCGAGCGGACGGAATTGCGCATTGCTTCGATTCTGCTCGATCTCTACGATCCCGGAGTGACGATGGCGCCGTCACCCTACGGCATGATCGGCAGCCTGTGGACGGTGGATCGCATCTTTATCGTCTATGTGGCGATTACACGGCATGCGCGCTGGAATCAACCGGTGATCCTCATCGCCAACCTGATAACGGAAGATGAGTTCCTCGATTCGCTGCTTGGTTAGCGCGGGTACCGATCCTGAGCTCATCGCAGCCCGGCTGTCGCCCCGTCGGGGCTTCTTATCTCTTTACGCCACGGCCCCACGGGTTTCACCTGTGGCTAACGGCTTTGACCCCTTCGGGGTGGGAATTTTCGGTTCCTCTTTACAACCCTCGCTGTCTTTCATAGACTGATGACGAAGGATGGGCATACCGGTGGAGTTTCCGGTGCTGACGAAGGAAATGCGCTCGCAGACGCGGGGGTGGAAGCGGTGGCTGCATCACGCGATTGTGGTGGCGCCGTTTCTGTTCTTTGTGAGTGTGACCTTCCTTACCTGGGGTGGCGAGGGCAGCGTCTCTCCTGTAGCGACACTGGTGTTGGTTGAATGTACGACGATGCTGCTACTGGTGCCGGCGTTCGCGGGTGGAGCGATTGCGCGCGAGCACGAGCAGCATACCATTGCAGATCTGTTGTTTACCCCATTACCCAGTTGGCAGATCGTGACGGGTAAATGGTTGTCAGCGCTGGTCTCGGTGCTGTTCATGACTGCCGGGGTGCTGCCGCTGGCGGGAGTGTGGGCCTTTCTCGGTGAGAGCATACTGCCGATTCTCGCTGCTCAGGGGATCATCCTGTTGGCGGCAGGATTCGTGGCGGCGTATTCGCTTTATCTCTCGACGTTTTTTCGGCGACTGACGAACGCCACGGCGACGGCGTACGGAATCGCGTTAGGGACAATCCTCTTTCCCCCGTTGCTGCAATATGCCTATTTTACCATGTGGATTCCATTTGAGATGATCGCGATCTGGGAAAGATTGGGCTTCGTCGGGAGTTGCATGACGATGACTGTGGTGGTGGTCTGGCTGATGAGTGTCCTGGTGCGCTTCTTTGCGCATCGCATGCCATCACAATCGTTTCTCATCACCAGTCATATCGTATGCTTCACGGGATGTCTATTGTTGGGGATATTCCTTGGCTATATTGTTCCACTCTGGATTATGGGCAATCCGTTTGGCGTGCTGACATACCTGCTGCGAGATACGCATGAGGCAATGTATATTATTTGTTGCGACCTGGATGCACCGACGGTCCTCACGGGGGTTGCGGCCCAGCTCCTCCTCATCCCCATGCTGTTGC
>JAKIYB010000014.1:0-12417 GCA_022708765.1 Armatimonadota bacterium
GGTGACTGCGTGCGCAGTCCCACCGCCAGTCCGAAGAGGAGCAGTCCCGCCGCCGCCAGCGGCAACGGCTGCAGCGCTTCGACGATGCGCCGGCGCCGGCGCCAGGCGGCAAACGCGAGCCCCCCGGCCCCCAGCACCAGTGCCAGCAAACCCCACGCCTGCAGCCACACCAGCAACTGGCGGACGAGGAAGAGGTCGCTGAGGCCTGGCGCGGCCAGCGCGGTGACGTCAAGTCTGGGGAAGAGGAAGCACACCAGGCGCGCCAGTGCCAGCGGGCCGGCGACGGCCAGCAGCAGCGCGGCGGGCAGCCAGGCCTGGGCGGGCTCATCGCGCCGGCGCCAGAGCCACCAGGGGAGGTAGACGGCGGGACCGAGCCAGCCGAGGATGACGAGGAGCATGGCGCCGCTGGCGGCCCGCGGCGCGGCGGTGAGGATGGCGCTCCACGCCTCGGTGAGGAGGATGGGACCGAGCAGGCCCTGCAGCCAGCCCAATCCGCCCAGTCCCAGGAGCGCGGCCAACCCCAAGGCCGCCAGCGGCTCCCAGTCCGTCCAGCCGCGCAGCGGTTTGCCCATCCACAGCCAGAGCAGTCCCACGCCTATGAGCAGCGCCAGCCACGTGACGATGAGCAGCGGCAAGCGCAGGCCGAAGAGAAGCAGCAGCGCACACCAGAGGGAGAGCAGCAGCACGATGGCCGGGCCGCCGGCACGCGCGCCCAGAATGCGGCGGGCGGCCGGTACCCATGCAGCGGCGGCAAGCACGGCGCTGAGCAGCGCGCTCGCCCACAGCGTATAGGCATCCATGAGCAGCACCGGTCCGGTGCGCGCCCAGCCGAAGAACGCGGGGTCAGCGATGGGGGCCGCGCGAAGAAGGGCGATGCCGGCGAGCAGTGCCATGCCGCCACTGACCAGCACCGCTAGCCAGAGGGGAGCGCGCACCGCCTGGGCGTATTCATGGGCGGGGATGACGCGGAGCGGGATGAGGGCCAGCATGTAGAGCGCCAGCATGAAGGCGGCGAGCAACGGCAGGCTGATGATCGTGATGACGAGAATCGCCACGGCTCCTCCAGCGCTACTCGGTGTAGACGACGCGCAGCGCCTCTTCCACGGAGGTGACGCCCTGCACGATCTTCTGCATGGCGTCCTGCTGCAGGGAGACCATGCCATTCTCTAGCGCCGCCTCGCGAATGACGTGGGAGGGCTCGCGGTTGAGAATGAGCTTGCGCACGTCGTTTTCCACCACCATCAGCTCGAAGATACCCATGCGTCCCTTGTATCCGACGCCGCGACAATGCGCGCAACCGACGCTCCGGTAGAAGGTGACCTGATCCACTTCGAGCGGCAGGTTCATGCGGTGAATGGCTTCCGGTGATGGCGTATAGGCTTCCTTGCAGCGCGGACAGAGCACGCGCACCAGCCGCTGGGCGAGGACGCCGATGACGGAGGACGCGATGAGGAACGGCTCGATGCCCATCTCGATGAGACGGGTGGCGGCGGTGGGCGCGTCGTTGGTATGCAGGGTGGAAAAGACACGGTGGCCGGTGAGCGCCGATTCGATGGAAATGAGGGCGGTTTCCGCGTCGCGCGTTTCCCCCACGAGGATGATGTCCGGATCCTGGCGCAGGAAAGTGCGCAGGGCGATGGGGAAGGTGAGGCCGGCCCGGTAATTCACCTGTACCTGCGTCAGTCCCGCCAACTGATACTCCACCGGGTCTTCGACGGTGAGAATGTTCACGTCGCCGCTGTTGAGCTGGTTCAGCGTGGCATACAGCGTGGTGGATTTCCCCGAGCCAGTGGGTCCGGTGACCAGTATGATGCCAAAGCTGCGGTGAATGAGGCGGTCGTAGGTTTCCAGCATCGCGGAGGGGAAACCGAGCTTGCTCAACGGGATATTGACGCCGCTCTTATCGAGCACGCGCAGCACGACTTTCTCGCCATGCACGCCGGGCAGCGTGGAAACGCGCATATCATATTCGCGGCCATGCAGCGCCAGCGAGATGCGGCCGTCCTGCGGCACGCGTTTTTCCGAGATATCCAGCTCGGCCATGACTTTGATACGAGAGATGAGCGCGGCCTGCGCCTGTTTCGGCACGACGGCGCCGTCGGTGAGGATACCATCCAGCCGATAGCGCACGCGCAGTTTATCCGCTTCCGGCTGGATGTGGATATCGCTGGCCTTATCGGTGAGCGCCTGCTGGATTATCATGTTCGCGAGCTGGACGATGGGGGCGTCATCGAGGAGCTCGCGCAGTTGATCCACGGAGATATCCTCGTCGCCGCGCGCCTCCTTGAAGGTAATTTCCTCAATTGCGACCTCGCCCACCACCTTTTTCAGCGTCTCCTCAATATGCGAACCGGAGGTCAGGAGGCCGGTGATGGCGTTATTCAGGTCTTCTTCGATGGTAATGACCGGGTCCACTTCCAGACCGGTAGCGAGCCGCAATTGGTCAATGGCGAAGATATCGAGGGGATTGAGCATCGCCACCATGAGGCGATTGCCGCGTTTGGAAATGGGCAGGCAGCGGAAGCGCTGCATGATATGCTTGGGCACCAGGCTGGTGATGGCGGGCGTGAGCTGATCGGGCTGCAGGTCCACGAAGGGGACGCCCCACTGGCGACCGAGGGCGCGCGCGCGGTCACGCTCGGTGATGAGCCCCATGCGCACGAGGAGTTGACCGAGTGGCTCATGCGTATTCCGCTGGATCTGCAGCGCGCGCTCCAGTTCCTGCTCGTTGAGCCCGGTCAACTCGCGGATGATTTCCCCAAACAGGCGATGTCCGATGATGGCCATAGGCGGGTACACGGTTGCCCCGACACGGAATACTGCCGGGGCAACCAGTATGTCATTATATACCCGGTAACACGGGAACGCAAAAGCGCGCGTCAGCGGGGGGCTAGAGCGCGTCCACGTGCAGGGTAACGGATTGAGTCGCGACGCCGCCCAGCGCGGTGGTCACCTTGATGGTGAGGATGACGTCGGTATCCACGGCGATGTCTTTGGACGCCCAGCCGGTATTCTGATCATTCGGCGCGGTGAAGGTGCCCATGTTGGCCGGCGCCTGGGTCCAGGTGATGCTGAGCGGGCGGTCGCCGGGCGTGTAGGTGACGGTCGGCGCGAGGTTTACCCCGGCCTGCTCGTTCACCGTCGAGCCATCTAATCCGGGCGCGAACGCGATAACCGGATTGAGGGTCGCGGCATCCGACACCAGCAGATTGATGGGCGCGGTGACTTTGCCGCCCTTGGCGGTGGTGATGGTCAGAACGAGCGTCACCGGATTATTGCGCGTACCGGCGGGCAGGTCGGCGGACAGCCAGGAGGTGCCGATGGTGTTCGTGGAGGCGAAGGTACCGGCCCCGGCCGGCGACTGCGTCCACGTAATGCTGGCGATGCTGTCCTCCGTGTCCGGCAGGTCCACCTCGGTGTCGCCGCTGATGACGAGCGGGTAATTATCCGGCATACTCGGCAGGGTGGTGCCTTCAGCGAACTTGAAGTTAATGGCCGGGCGCAGCGCGCCGGCGTCCCCGTGGCATCCGGCCAGCAGCAGCATGCCGGTCGCGACGATAGTGAGTCCCAGTAGAATACGCATCATCTGCCTTGCCTCCATTTATTGACCCGCCGACGGCGTCGGAGCGGGCGCCGGCGCGCCCGTGCCCACGAGCGACGGCGTGACGAGAATAACGAGCTCCGTCTGCGAGGGAGCGACACGTTTGGACCGGAAGAGCGAGCCGATGAGCGGGAGCTTTCCGAGGCCGGGCACCGACTGGCGCTGCTCTTCCTCACGGCTCTGCATCAGCCCGCCGATGACCAGCGTTTCGCCGGAGCGCACCTGCACCACCGTCGTGCTGGTATTTTCTTGAATATTCGGCAGGTCCGCCCCGGAGATGCCCTTACGGAAGGTGGGCGTCTCAGTGACGCTGGAGGTAATCTCCAGCGTAATAAGCCCATCCGACGATACCAGCGGGCGCACCTGCAGGGTGACGCCGGTGTTGACGGAGTTCAGCGAGAAGACCGGTCCGGTGTTGGCGATGGCGCTCACCGTCTCGTAGAAGAACTGCCCGCCGACATGGATGGTTGCCTGCTCGCCATTCTGCACCACGGTAGACGGGCGATTGATGACTTTCGCCTTGTTCGCCGTTTGCAGCGCGTTGATCGTCGCGTTGATATTGATCGGCGCGCGTACGATGCGACCGAGATCCAGCGGGTCGGACGGCTGCGTTTCATTCAGATTCACGCTTGCCTGTCCCGCCACGTTCGTCGTGCCGATGATGCCGCTCCAGTTCACGCCCAGATTGTTCACTTCGCCGGAGTTCAGGCTGACGATCTCCGTGTTAATGGAGACTTGCGCCGGCGCGGTGTCCAGGGTGAGGAGCAGCGACTGCGCGCGGGTGACCACCGGGTCCGGACCACGGAGCACGAGATCGAACACCTCGGCGCCCCCACCCTTCCCACTGGCGGCGGGCGCGCCGCTTTCGCCGCCAGGGACAGCCGCTTTACTCGCGGTACCGCGTTTTGCCGGCGCCAGCGTGACCTGCAGCCCTTCCTGACCGTAAATTTCATCCAGCTTCTTCTTCGCGTCATCGCCTTTGAGGAAGCGCAGCGTGTAGATTTTCTCCACGCGTTCGGGGCCGATATCCACGGCGGCCAGCGCGGTCACCGCCTGATTCACCACGTCTTCCGGGCCGCGCAGGATGAAATCGCCGATGGGCTCGGTGATATTCAGGTTGCCGTCTTTATCGCGGCGCACCATGGCGCCCACCGGATTGCTCTTCACCGATGCCGCCGCCTTCTCGCCCTCCGCCATGCTGGCGACTTCGGAGAAGGTCATCGGCGCCGTGAGGATGGTCAGGCCGCGCGCCTGGAAGCGCTCCAGCAGGTAGCTGATGGCCTGGGTCGCGTAGATGCGCTTCACACCGCAGCGTTTTTCCACCTGGGGCATCTCCACGTCAATGCGGGAGACGCTGGCCAGCGCGCGCTCCACCACCGGTTTCGGGCCGCGCAGGATGAGCTCGTTGCTCTTCCAGGCGGCAGCATCAGCGGGAGCGGCGTCGGCATTCTCGACCCACAGGCGCTGTGGCGCGTACCGAATGGTGAGGCCGTCACCTTTATACAGCTCTTCAAGATACTGTTTCGCCTGCCAGGCCACCACCGATTTCACGCGGTAGCTCATCTCCGCCACTTCCGGCTCCGCCGCGGGCGGCACGTCAGTGGCAGCCTTGCCGGGCAGGTCAATCTCAGCGAGCAGCACCTTGGCGGCGATGAGGCGTTTTGCCGGGCCGGAGAGCACCAGCCGACCCGGGATCTCCTTCACCGCCACGTCCTTGAAGGCGATGTTCAGCGCGCCGATAGCATCGGCGGCGGAGATGTAGGTCAGCGCTACCACCGCATTGGCGGGCGGCTCGGTACCGATATCGCTCGCCGGGCGGGTGGCGGTCTCCGCGCGCGGCGTCACCAGGTAAGTGTTGCCGGTGAGCCGGTAGCTGAGATTCGCCATATTGGCGATGATCGCCAGCGCCTCTTCCAGGGTGACGTTACGCAGTTTCAGCGTAATCTCCCCCTTGACGTCCGGCGCGACGGCGATGTTCGTGCCGCTCACGTCGGCCAGCGCCTTCAGCACCACCGGAATCGGTGAGCCGACGAAATCCAGGGAGGTAATGCGATACCCCGGACCGGCGAAGGCGGCGATGGCGAGAGCGAGGAGGCCGATAAGCAGCAGCCCCCGGCAATGGCGCGTCGCCAGTTCCCGTATCAGTGCAACCATGTCAACTACCTCCTGACAAACGGAAGCGCGCAGATTGAGTACCATTGGACAGCGTGACCGACGTCGGGGTGATTGCCGTGACGGTCCACAGGTTGCCCTGCGCATCGGGGATTTTCTCCCCTTTGAGTAACGTATACGGCTTGTCGTCGGCAGAGAGCGCCACGTAGGTGGTGTCGCGCGTACTGCCGAAGATAATGCCGTGCACCACAATCTTCGGGGGTTCCACCGCGATGGGCTCCACCTCGCCGGCGCCGGGCAGCGTGGCGCCGGGCAGGAGCCGCGTATCAATATTGAACGGAATCGGGGGTGGATTCGGGTTTATATTGACCGGGACCGGCGCCGGGCGCGTCGCCCCCGCCGGCAGTGCGGGCAGCAGCAGATCCTTGAAGGGATCGCGCCCGCCGCTGACGGTGGGGATGGCCTGTTTTACGCGAGCAGGATCCGCCCAGGCCACCTCGATGGTGGCGGCGGCCGCCGGCGTGGCTGCCGTTTGCGCGGTGTCGGTCTTCGGCTTCTTCGCCGTCGGTGTTTTCGGCTTGGGGTTCAGCGTCATCACCACCGCCACTCCGAGCACGAGCAGCAGCACGACGAGCGCCGTGATTTCGACATGCTGTTTCTTCACCGGGCACCTCCATTGGTCACCGGAGCAGCCTTCTTCACCGGAGCGTCAGCGAGTTTATACTGTTCCGGAGTGATGATGGCATAGGTATCCAACCGGGCGGTGATAGCACCGGGTGCGATGTCGCGGCCGCGGCGCGGCGTGATATCGAGCGTACGCACGTAGACCAGTTTCGGGAAGGTGCGCAGTGTATCAAGCAGGCGCAGCAGGCTGAGGTAACTGCCTTCCACCTCCAGGTTAATCTGCTGCACGCGATACTTCGTCGTCTCCAGGTCGAGCGTTTTCACTTTCCGTGCAGGCGCTTTCGTTGGGCGTTTGCCGCTCACTTTTTCCGTCGTCGGTTTCGCAGCCGTCGCCAGCGGACTGCTTTGCAGGTCCAGCGGGCGCAACTCGTCGGGCTGGATGCGGACGATAGCGTTGCCGGTACGCGTGGCGGCATTCTGCAACTGCTCCAGGTAGGACGGCATATATTCATAATCAATGAGGCTGCCGTCAATGGTCTGCAGCTTTTTCGCCAGATCGAGTTGTTCGTCCCGCAGGTCGTCCCGCTTGGCCACCTCACTCTTAATATCGCGGATTTCTCTCTCCATGTCCTTGACCTTGCGGTCCATGCTGGCGTAGACCACATTCTGGCGGTGCCAGCCGAAGAGGCCGGCGGCCAGCACGAGAATGCCGATGCCCAGCACGATCATGAGTTTGAGGGTAAAGGCGGATTGCTGGATGCCCATTAGAATTCCCCTCCGTACAGGCCTTCGACCGGCACCCGGATTTCGAAGGTCGCCACGGTGACACCGGTGTCACGGCTTTCGCTCGAGGTGACACCGCCAAGGGTGGGCGTCTTCGCCCAGCGCGTGCCCACCCGCAGGCTTTCCATGAAGTCGCCGGCGGTCTTGATGTCGCGGGCGCGCCCGGTCAACCGCAGCCAGATGGCGTCGTTTTTCGTCTCTGTGGCGAAACTGGCGAGCACGACGTCATGGGAGATGACCCGGCTGACATCGGCGAGGATAATCATCCAGGCGCTTTCGCTCACCCGCACCTGCGCGAGCAGATTGACGATTTCGCGCTTCTCTTCCACGTCGGCTTTGAGCGCGCGGAACTCATCGCGCTCAATCCTGCGCTCCTGCAGCGTCTGCTCGGTCATATTGAGCGTGTGCGCGGTGTCTACATTCAGTTTCCACCAGGCGATATTCAGCACCACCATGATGAAGACGACCAGCACCACCCCCAGCGAGCTCATGCGCAGGATTGTAACCTCGCGCTGTTTGCGGGCGCGCCGTTCGGCGATGAGGTTAATATTGATCACCGATAGCCTCCCTTCTCCCGGACGAGCATCGGTTCCCGAAGCGCGAGGCCGGTGGCGGTAGCCAGCATCGGCTCCTGGGCGTAGAGTTCATCGGCGCCTTCCGGCACCTGTACCATCCCCTTGCTAAAGATGTCGGTGATGCCGACGGGTAGGCTGAGCTGTTCCTGCAGGAAGGGGGCCAGCCCGGTCATCTTGGCGCTGCCGCCGGTGAGGATGACGCGGCTAACGCCGACGGCACCGGCCGCGCGCGGCGTGCCGCCCGGTCCCTGTTGATAATCGTAGAAGGCGAAGGAGCGGCGAATTTCGCGCACAAGCTCTTCCAACACCGGTTCCAACGCGCGGCTGGCTTCCTGGCCGATGGGGGAGAGTTCGGCGCGGCTGACCTCGTCGGTGACCACCTGCAGCTCATTCTCTTTAATTTCTTCCGCCTGCAGCACATCCACGCCCAGCACATTCATAATCGCTTCCGTGAAGTTGAAGCCGGCGATCGTGATGGTGCGGGAGAGGACGAACGCGCCATTGGAGACAATCGAAATACTGGTATAGGTGGCGCCGATATCCACCAATGCGATGGTGTCGTTCGTCACCGCGGTCCCGCCGCGCGGCAGCTCAATGGCCGCGCGCATGAGCGAGAAGGGTTCCACCTCTACCGCCAGCAACTCCACCCCTGCCTGCTCCAGCGTTTCCACGCGGCTGTCCACCAACTCGCGCGGCGCGGCGACCAGCATGACGTCCATCTTCGGGGTGCTCTCGTCGGTGTGGGTTTCGAGGATCTGGAATTCGAGCAGGCTGTTTTCCACCGGGAACGAGATATAGTTTCGCGCTTCCCAGTAAATAGATTTGCGCAGGTGGGCTTCCGGCATAGCGGGGAGCTGTACCTGACGGACCACCACGGTGGGGCCGGCGACGGCGGCGATGGCGGCGCCCGCGCCGATACCGAGATCGCGCATGAGCAGGTGGACCGCATCCGCGACGGCCGGCCGGTCAGTGACGACCCCTTGCTTGATGGCATTCGGCGGCGTCGGGGTGCTGCCCGCGCGCGTAAGCGCGAAGCCGGTGCGGGACGGGCTGAGCTGTACCACCTTGATTGAGTGACTGCCGATGTCAATACCGATGGTACCGCCCCCGGCAGCGAACTTGCCCAACATGGCCATACTCGGCAACTCCTCTCCTACTGCCTTGACTGTGATTGGCGCATCTCATCCGGCGTACCGGGCGGCGCCCTGTGCTATGATTCGTCACGCGGCCGCGGGCCGCGCTGTCGGCATCTTCACCGGGCAGACGGGCGGCCTTGCCCGGTTGGAGGGAGGACGCCATGCACGCGATGGATCGGGTATCAGCAGGTGGCGGTCGGGGGGACGCCTGTCCACTGCTGATATTTTCCTCAGGCGGCAACGATCTTCCCATCTTTTTCGATTATTCGCGTCCGCAGACCTAATTATTTCTCGTTCTGGCTCATCAACAGGTAGGTGCCCGTTTTCGGGTTGTATGTCACCTGCAGGCGCAGCGCGGTCATCAGGTAGCGCAGCGGCACCATGGCGCGCGCCTGGCGAATGGTGGGCGCGACGGGCAGGATATAGCTGTCGCCGTTGATGCGGGCGCCGTTATCGCCGACTTTCAGGCCCATGAAGGTGTTATCCGCCCACGCATTCACCTCACGGGTGGCGGGCAGCCATACCACCACGCCGCCCTTCGCCTCAACGATGTGGCGGATGGGCACCATGGAGTGGCCCTGGGCGATGAACGGATTGGGCGCGTCAGCGATCGGCGTGTCGTCCACGTAGATGCGCGCGGTCTGCCCCGGCACCACCAGCGCGACGCCTTCCGGCAGCGGGCGTTCCGGGCTGATGCCCGGATTCCGTTTGAGTAGTTCTTCCGGGGTGGTGGCGTAGACTCGCGCGATTTCCAGCAGCGTCTGCCCGCTCTTGACGGTGTGATGCTGCTCGAGGTCTATCATCACGTCGGCCGCGGGCTGCTCGATACGCGGCGCGCCGGCCACGACGGGCGCGGGCGCCGTCCCACCGGTTTTGGGAGACACGGGCGCTACCGGATAGGCTGGAGTGAGCCACATGCCGGCGGTGGATTTGGCCGCCGCGTCGGGCGCGAGCTTCCCGGGCTGGGCGGCCAGTTTCACCGGCGCTGTTTCCTGGTCCACGCGGCGATCATGGGCGGGGGCGCTGTTTAGTGCGCCGGGATCCGCGGCATAGGTCGCGGGCGACGCGGCGGCCGCGGCGCGCGCGGCGATCTCGCCGGGAGTCAACACGACAGGACGCTGGGTATGCGCGGTCATAGCCAACGCGTCGGCGTCGGCGGAGGAAACCGGGGCCGGCTTACCGGTGACGCGGGTATAACGCGGCGCCTCAACCGCGGCGGCTGGCGCCGTGCGCATAGTCGCCGCCGGCACATCCAGCACAGCAATGGCCAGGGGCGTTAGCGTCGGTTGCGCGGGATCGCCGCTCACGCGAGCGAGCAGCCCGACGTCCCGCAGCCGCGGTTCCCGCGCGCGCACGCCTCGCGCGGTGGCGATATCGGTCAGCGCGGTCATCGCGGGCGTTTGCTTGCCGTCGTCCGGCAACAGTGCCATTGCCACCGGCAGGTCGGTCAATACGCCGCGCTCACCGACTTTCTCCACGGCGATGGCGGCCGGCAACACGCGCACGCCGGGAGCGGCTTCCACGGCAACCTGGGGACGAGCGCCAGTACCCAGGTCCCGCAGCCGCGCGGGGGCCATCATCGTCACTTGCAACACGCGGAGGTCACCGGCGTCCATGGTGGCGCGCGGATTCAATTTATCCGTCGCCGTCGGGGCCAGCGCTATCAGCGTCATTTCCGGCAGGTGGCCTTGCGCGCGCGTCGCCGGAGTGGCGGGCACGGCGAGGTCGCCGTGCGCCCGCGCGACGTATGAGAGGGTGCTTACGCTGGGACGGACTGACGCGTCGGGATTCGCCAGCACCACCGCCCGCGTCGTACCGGTCCGCAGCGATGTGATCCGCATGCTGTCGGCCGTGCCGGGCGCGTGTTTCGTCGCGACGGGCAGCATCGCGACGAGCGCGGCGCCGTCGGGCAGCGCGCGCGCCGCCGCTCGCAGTTCGGCTGGCAGACTCAATTCGCCTTGCGCGATCGGCTGCAGCGCGGCGCCGAAGGCGGGGCGGGAGAGGCCTGGCAGCGACGCCAGCGCGGCGGGCGTCGTCACGCCGCGCGTATCGGCGTGCGCCAGGGTATCAGCCATCGTCAGGCCGGGCAGCGTTTTCACCGGCAGCACGGCGACGGCGATGGCATCGGCGCTGGCGGTGAGTCCGCCGCGGTCAAAGCCCTGTGCAAACGGCAGCTCGCCGGAGAGGCCCGGCAACGTCGCCGCGGGACGAATCAGATTGGAGGCCCATTTCTCCGCGCCGGGACCAAGTGACGGTACTGGCTGCTTCGTCACCGGGAAAACCACCGCTTCCACGGGATCGTCGGGTTTCGTTCCCAGCCCATTATCCTGTTCGATGAGGGTGCGTTCCTGCACCAGCTTCACCGTCACCGGCAAGCTGGTACCTTCGTTATCGAACAGGTCCGCGGCGCGCGCGCGGATGACATAGGCGCTCAGCAGCTCTTTGTCCTCCAGCGGATTCCACGGCAGGATGTAGGGCGCTTCGTTCATATAGGCGCGCATCTTATTATTAATGAAGACCATCACCCATTTCACGCCGGATTCATCGTCTACCGCGTCCACCTTGATGTCGGTTTTGCCGGAGATGATCTGACCGTCGCGAGGGGAGACAATGCGGACGCGCGGGGGCGTGGAGTCGGCGCGGATGGTGTTCGGGGCTTCGAGGATGATGCGCTGTTCGCGCTGGGCGACGCGCCCCTTGCTGTCATAGAGCTTAATGTATAAGGTATGCGGCCCCGGCTTGACGCTGATCTCGTTCAGGTCGGCGTCCACGCGGAAATGGCCGCGGGCGATGGGTTGGCGAATACGGCCCCAGAGAAGGGAGGCGCTGTCCAGGTAGGACTCGAAGCGCACCACCGGGGCGTCTTCGTCGCAGGAGAACTCGATGACGATAGGCAGCGTCGTGCCGGTCACTTTCTGCGCGGCTTGCGGCTGCACAATAGTGAAGCTGGGCCCGTCCTGCGCGAGCAGCGGCAAGACGCCGACGAGGATGAGGGTGAGTACGAATCCCAGGCTCAGACCGATGACGGTGCGCATTCGCATATTGATTCTCCTCGCGGGGTGGCTCCGGCCAGCGTTGCCCGACGCCGGCGCGGGGCGAACAGGCGGAAGTGGCGCGCGGCCCTTCCGCACCCAGTTATGGATTACTGTAGCATGCGGCAAGGGATTAGTCAATGAGGAGAAGATGAGTTGCTTACTGAATTTTTCGCCGGTTGTCCGGCTGACCTGCATGCGCCCGCCTGGCGGGCGATCACTCCCAGGGGCGGCGAAGGCGGGGGGTAATGGCGAGGAGGGGCGGCCCGGGGGGCGCCGCGCAGCCGACAGGTGCGCACTGCAGCACGACGGGCACGCCGAGGATGTCGCCCAGCGTCCGGCAGCGCGCCAAACCCTCGGCGAGATCGGCGGGCGTGGTGTCCGCGCCCAGGTGCGTGTTACTAACCAGGCCGGTGAGGGACAGGCGCGTCGCGGCAACCACCCGCGCCAGCAGCGCGGCGGCGCTATCGGGAGTGGCGGTGGTGGGGCGGGCGAAATTGACCACCGCCCAGAGCCCGCAGGCGGGCAGGCGCGTCGCGAATTGCGCGAGTACG